>JAESRD010000264.1 GCA_016764835.1 Paracoccaceae bacterium
ATTTGGGCCGGGCCGGGCCGGGCGCTGATTATTGGCGCGGCTTTGCCCGCGACTTTGCTGGCCGAGCTGCGGCCCTTGGCGGCCGTAACCGACCAATCAGGCGCGCAGGCTATGCTTGGCCTGACCGGGGCCGCAAGCGAGGCGGTTTTGGCCCGGATGGTTGCGGTGGATTTGCGCCCCGCAGCGTTTGCCATTGGCCAAGTGGCGCTTTGCGACATTGGCCATATGCCGGGCATGGTGCTGCGCACCTGTACGCAGAGCTATGAGCTGATGGTTATGCGCTCAATGGCTGCAACGCTGCTGCATGAGGTTTGCGACGCGGCAAAAAGGGTGGCGGCAAGCGCAGATGGCGGCTGATAAAAGCGGCCAACGGCGCGCGGCCCTTGCCCCAGCCCCGCCCAAAGAGTAAGCCGCTCATCGAACATAGATTAAAGGCTCCATGCCCATGGCCATTGATACCGATACCGCTGCCCGCATTGCCCGGCTCGCCCGCATCAGGGTTGAGCCTGAGCGCCTGCCTGCTTTGGCCGAAGAATTCACTGCCATTTTGGGCTTTATCGAGCAATTGGCTGAGGTTGATGTGGGCGGTGTTGAGCCGATGACCGGCGTGACCCCAATGCAGCTGAAACGGCGGGATGATGTGGTGACTGATGGCGGCCAAGCCAAGGCAGTATTGGCCAATGCGCCAGATGCCCGCGAAGGCTTCTTTGCTGTGCCGAAGGTGATGGAATAATGACTGAATTGAACACCCTAACCATTGCTGCTGCGCGTGATGCTTTGCGCAAGGGCGATGTAACCAGCGCCGAGCTGACCGGCGCTTGCCTTGGGGCAATAGACGCCGCTGGCGCGCTCAACGCCTTCGTGCACCACACGCCAGAGCTGGCCTCTGAGCGGGCGCAGGCGGCTGACACCCGGATCAAAGCCGGCGATGCGCCCGATATGTGCGGCATCCCAATTGGTATTAAAGATCTGTTTTGCACCAAAGGTGTGCCGTCGCAGGCGGGCAGTAAAATCCTTGAAGGTTTCTTGCCTGAATATGAGAGCACAGTATCCGGCCAGCTTTTGGCCAGTGGTGCGGTCATGCTTGGCAAGCTGAATATGGATGAGTTCGCCATGGGCTCGTCAAACGAGACCTCGATCTACGGCGATGTGGTCAACCCGTGGCGGCGCAATGGTGACACAGCAGCACTGACCCCCGGTGGCTCCTCTGGCGGCTCTGCGGCAGCTGTCGCGGCTGATCTGTGCCTTGCGGCAACCGGCACCGACACCGGCGGCTCTATCCGCCAACCGGCTGCTTTTACGGGCATAACCGGGCTAAAGCCAACTTACGGGCGCTGCTCGCGCTGGGGCGTTGTCGCCTTTGCCTCATCGCTCGACCAAGCCGGGCCAATGACCCGCGACGTGCGCGATGCGGCTATTATGTTGCGCGCCATGGCCGGGCATGATCCCAAGGATTCAACATCGGCTGAGCTGGCCGTGCCAGATTTTGAGGCCGCTCTGACCGGCGATATCAAAGGCAAAACCATCGGTATTCCGCGTGAATACCGGCTCGACGGTATGCCAGATGAGATTGAAGCACTCTGGACGCAGGGGCGCGAAATGTTGCGCGATGCGGGCGCCACGCTGCGCGACATCACCCTGCCGCATACAAAATACGCGCTGCCTGCTTATTATGTGATCGCCCCGGCCGAAGCCTCGTCTAACCTTGCCCGCTATGACGGGGTGCGCTTTGGCCACCGGGCCAAGCTGGCCGAGGGCGACGGCATTACCGACATGTACGAGAAAACCCGCGCTGAAGGCTTTGGCGACGAAGTGCAGCGCCGGGTGATGATCGGCACCTATGTGCTGTCAGCCGGTTTCTACGATGCTTATTACAACCGCGCGCGGCGGGTGCGCACCCTGATCAAGCAGGACTTCGAGACCGTCTTTGCTGACGGCATCGACGCAATTCTGACCCCGGCCACGCCGAGCGCCGCCTTTGGTCTTGGTGAGATGATAGATGCCGATCCTATCGCGATGTATCTCAATGATGTGTTCACGGTGACAGTGAACCTTGCCGGGTTACCTGCTATATCTGTGCCCGCTGGGCTGGACAAAGCCGGGCTGCCGCTGGGGCTGCAACTTATTGGCCGTCCATGGGAAGAGGCGGATTTGCTGAATACCGCCTATGCTCTGGAGCAGGCTGTTGGGTTTGTGGCCAAGCCAGCCAAGTGGTGGTAACACCTACCGATTGGTTCAGGCCGAATTTTGGCCCAATATGGGCTTGGTGGAGTTAAAGGTATGCGGATGAATTTTCTGCCAAGTAAAATGATCCTGGTCAGCGGGCTTATGGCCGGCTTGGTTGCTGGTTGTGACACGACTGCGGGCTTTGGCCCGTCGCCTGTGCCTGACAGTGGCGCGGGCGTTGGTCTGAACGAATATTCGCAATATGAGCTAGACCGGGCGCGGCGCGAGGCCGCCCTGACCGGGGCTGCTGGCAGCACCAGTGGCTCGATTGTACCGCCCAATGCGGCAGGGGTTTTTCCGGGGCCGGATGGTAGCAGCCAGCCTGCGCAAACCAATGGCACGGTCTCAACGGGCGAGCTGTCTGCGGCGGGCATTGGCCCCACGCAGACAGTGGCCTCAACCGGTGATCCAAACCGCACAAACGGTGTTCAAGCATCGCCCAGCAATGCGGCCCCGGTGATTGTTAACAATTCGGGCATTTCGGATGAACAAGATTTTGCAGCCGTCTCTGGCCGTGAAAGCATCGAATCTGATGCGGCCCGTATTGCCCAGAACCGCGATGCGTATGAAGTCGTGCAACCCACCGCTCTGCCTGAGCGGACGGGCGATACCGGCCCCAATATTGTGGCCTATGCGCTCAACGCCCCTAATCAACGGGGGCAAGAATGGTATAGCCGCTCTGTCTTTACTTCGCAGAACCGGTTTCAGCGCCATTGCGCCAGCTACCGCTCGCCCGACGATGCGCAGCGCGATTTCTTGGCCCGTGGCGGACCAGAACGTGATCCGCGCGGCATAGACCCTGACGGAGACGGCTTTGCTTGTGGCTGGGATCCGGCGCCGTTCCGGCTTGCTGGCGGGTAGGGCCAGGCTGGTCATTACCGAATATTTATCGCCCAATTGCGGGGCGCGACGCGGCGGGCAGCGCCCCGATATGGTGGTCCTGCACTATACGGCTATGGCCAATGCTGCGGTTGCCCGCGACCGGCTGTGCCTGCCGGAGGCCGAGGTCTCGGCGCATTATCTCATTGGCAAAGATGGCACTGTTTTGCGGCTGGTGCCCGAAGCGCTGCGGGC
>JAESRD010000265.1 GCA_016764835.1 Paracoccaceae bacterium
GATCTCGGAGCGGGTGCCAAGACTGCCAACACCGATATAGCCGCGCGACAACTCTTCGCTGACCACGGCCATGGCGATTTTTGGGAGGCCAAAGCCGCCATATTCTTCGGGGATCGTCAGGCCGAAGACGCCCATATCGGCCAGCTCATTGATAATTTCAAGCGGGATCAGCTCATCTTTGAGGTGCCAATCATGGGCAAAGGGCGCGACCTTTTGCGCGGCAAAGCGGTGGAACTGAACCCGGATCATCTCCATCTCATCATCGGTGCCGGGGGCGCCGGTGGTTATCTCGGCGCGTTGCTGGGCCATCAGCGCGGCGAGGCGCGCGCGGGCACTTGGGCTGTTGCCACTGCGGGCGAGGGCGGTGACATGGGGCTGGGCAAAGGTGGTTTCGGTCAGGCCGATATCATGCAGGCGGGTGATCTCGCCTTGCGACATGGGGATGCCGCCCAAAATCTGGCTGAGATATTCGCCGAATGCGATCTGCAGGAGCAGCTGCTCGACCTCACCAAATTTATCAGTCTGGCTCAGTTTGTCAGCCCAGTTTTGCAACTGATGCAGGGCTTGCACATAGGTGGCCAGCCAAGCCAGCCCGTGGGCGGCGGCTTGGTTTTGCTCGTCCATTTTTCCGCTCGCGTTTAGCGTGGTTTTTTGCTGCTCAATCGCGGCTTTGCGCAGGGCGAAAAGCGCGGGTAAAACGGCGCGGGTTAGCTCGATAATCTCAGCGCCATACGGTGCTGTGCTGGTGGGGGAGAGATCCTTGGCCATGCCTGTCATCCTGCTTTATGCAGGTGCAGCAATAGTCATATCGCGGGTGCTGCGCAAGAATAATTCGTATCAAGTGATAATCCAGCACTTTATTGTCGCGACCGAATTGCCATGCACGCGCCAACACGGCGCGGTAGAAGAGAGCATGAGCGCTCTTTTCTCCGAAATTTCGACACTCGCATTGGTACTGGCTTTGGTGGTGACCGCCATGGCCGGACTGATCAAAGGCATGACTGGTTTTGGCATGCCGATGATCATGATCTCGGGGTTGTCGACAGTGCTGCCGCCTGAAATTGCGCTGGCGGCGCTGATCATGCCGACGCTGGCCTCAAACGGCATGCAGGCTTTGCGGCTGGGCTGGCGTGCGGCGTGGCAGGTGGTGGTCCGCTTTAAGGTCTATATCGCGGTGCTGCTGGTGATGTTGGTCTTTAGCGCCCAGCTGGTGCCGCATATCCCGCGCGCGCTGCTGTTCCTGATCATCGGTTGCCCGATCTCAGCGTTCGCGGTGCTTATGCTGTCTGGCTGGACTGCGCCGCGCCCCAAGCGGCCGCAGCTTGCCGAGGCGATTATCGGCGGGTTTTCTGGGTTTATTGGCGGCATGTCAGGCGTGTGGGGGCCGCCAACGGTGGCGTATTTGACCGCGATTGAGCTGCCCAAACGGGAGCATGTTCAGGCGCAGGGCGTGATATACGGGCTAGGCGCTGTGGTGCTTTTGGCGGCGCATGTCCAGTCTGGCGTGATCCGGGCGCAGACGCTGCCGCTGTCACTGCTGATGATCATCCCGGCGGTTATTGGCATGGCGCTGGGGCAAAAGGTGCAAGACCGGATCGACCAAAAGGTGTTCAAACGGCTGACTATGGTAGTGCTGCTGGTGGCGGGGCTAAACTTGGTGCGGCGCGGGCTGGGCTGGTAGGCCGCTCTCCCATAAACTTGGCCCACAAAAAGACAAACCCCCGGTGCTACTGCCACGGGGGTCGTCATTTTTAATATGGAACGCATCAAAAGAAGCGCCCCTGTAACACGAGATATGCTTAGAGCATGCCTTCGCGTTGCAGTTTTTTGCGTGCGAGTTTGCGCTGACGACGAATCGCCTCGGCCTTTTCGCGTGCTTTCTTCTCAGAAGGTTTCTCAAAATGCTGCTTAAGCTTCATTTCACGAAACACGCCTTCACGCTGAAGTTTTTTCTTCAAAGCTCGGAGCGCCTGATCGACATTGTTGTCGCGTACACTGACCTGCATGTGGTTTTCACCACCTTTCTAAGTTGAGTTGCAAGGATTTGCAGGAAGGGGCCATGTAGCAAACCGCGCAGCAATTGTCTAGACTATGCGTGAACAGTGACGGGAGCGTTCGGTGATGAGCAAAGCTATGCACGCAACACAAACAGATGTTGACCGGCTGCTGGAGGCAATTTTGCCCCATGTGCCGTTTGAAGGCTGGTCGAAGGTGGCGCTTGATGCCGCCGCAGATGATCTTGGCATGAGCGCCGCAGAGCTGCGCGCTGCTGCCCCCGGCGGAGCGCAGGCGCTGGCGGCGTTGCAGCACCAGCGGGGCGACGGGGAAATGACGGCTGCGCTGGCCGCGCGCGGTGATCTGGGCGAGATGCGCTACCGCGACAAGGTGGCGCTACTGATCTGGCTGCGGCTAGAGGCGGCGGGTGACAAAGAGAGCGTGCGGCGGGCGAGCTCGCTGTTTGCGCTGCCACATATGGCCCCCAAAGGCGCGCAGCTTATTTGGGGCACCGCCGATGCGATCTGGCAGGCTTTGGGCGACCAGTCGGATGACGTGAACTGGTACACCAAACGGGCAACATTGTCGGCGGTTTATGGGGCGGTTGTGCTGTTTTGGCTGGGCGATACCAGCGAAGATGGTGCCGATACACGGGCCTTTATTGACCGGCGTATTGAGAATGTCATGCAGATTGAAAAGGTCAAAGCCAACCCGGTGCTCAAGCCGCTATCAAAGCTGTTTGCCGGGATTCATGCGCCGCGCGGGCAAGGCACTTTTGTTGATGATCTACCGGGCCGGAGTGATGCGATACCATGATGCAAGTCATTGAAATAGCAAGGCCCGGTGGGCCAGAAGTCCTGCGCCTAGCTGAGCGACCCGTGCCTGTGCCGGGGCTTGGCCAAGTGGCTATCCGCGCCGCTTATGCCGGGGTGAACCGGCCCGATGCGTTGCAACGCGCAGGCGCCTATGCGCCGCCACCCGGCGCCAGTGATCTGCCCGGCCTTGAGGCTGCGGGCGAGGTGGTGGCTGTTGGCCCCGGCGTGGTTTGGCCGCGTTTGGGCGACCAAGTTTGCGCATTGTTGCCCGGCGGCGGCTATGCGCAAGTGGCGTTGACCCAAGCCGCACATTGCCTGCCGGTGCCAGAGGGCATGGACATGAAGCGCGCGGCCTGTTTGCCCGAGACGTTCTTCACCGTCTGGTCGAACGTATTTATGCGTGGCGGCTTGCAAGCGGGTGAGCGATTCTTGGTCCATGGCGGCTCATCTGGCATTGGCACAACGGCGATCCAGCTGGCGGCGCATTTTGGCGCGCGGGTCTTTGCCACCGCCGGAAATGACGCAAAATGTGTGGCCTGCGCCGCCCTTGGGGCTGAGCGGGCAATCAACTATAATGAGAGTGATTTTGTCAGCGTTTTGCGGGCTGAAGGCGGCGCCGATCTTATTCTCGATATGGTTGGTGGCCCGTATTTGCCGCGCAATCTCAAGGCGCTGGCCGTTGAAGGCCGCTTGGTGCAGATCGCGTTTTTGCAAGGTGCTGTGGCCGAGGTGAACTTTGCCGGGGTGATGATGAAACGCCAGACGATAACCGGCTCAACCCTGCGCCCGCAATCAGATGCCGCCAAGGCCCGGATTGCAGACGCGCTACGCCAAAAGGTCTGGCCCTTGCTCGCTGAGGGGCGAATTGCACCGGTTATGGACAGTGAATTTGCGCTGGAAGATGCCGCATTAGCCCATGAACGGATGGAAAGTTCCGCTCATATTGGCAAGATTGTCCTGCGCATGCCGTAAATTCAGACTATTTTTTGCACATATCTGTTGTTGTGTTAGCCTCATCCGCAAAGGGGCTTGCCCTCTTTTTATGAAATGTAGTTGGTAAGGAGCCAGATTTTGGACAAAGGCAGCAAAACAGTCGGAACACAGGTGAATTCTACTGAAACACCCGGCGCAAAGGGTGGCAAAACGGGCACCAATGCCGGTAACCCAGAGCCAATTGCTGGCAAAGTGCCCGGCGTTGGCGACAAGTCCGGCAAGAAATAAACCGACACTCTTTGCGCCTGCTAGCGCTAAACTTTGCTTTGGCAGGTGCTATGGGTCGGTTTTGCTCTTCTCTCGGCGGGAGCCGCAGGCTAACTACATCGGTGACAATCTGGTTTCTGCTAGCGGCTGCGCTAGCCACGCAAGGAGAGTACGCCGATGAAAGTTCTCGTGCCGGTCAAACGAGTGATCGACTATAATGTAAAGGTTCGCGTCAAGGCTGACGGAACCGGGGTTGATCTCGCCAATATCAAAATGTCGATGAACCCGTTCGACGAGATCGCGGTTGAAGAGGCTCTTCGGCTGCGCGAAGCAGGCAAGGCCGACGAAGTTATTGCCGTATCAATCGGCGTGAAGCAGGCCCAAGAAACTCTGCGCACGGCTTTGGCTATGGGCGCAGACCGCGCGATTTTGGTTATTGCTGCCGATGATGTGCATAACGATATTGAGCCGCTGGCCGTGGCCAAGATCTTGGCCGCTATTGTGGCCGAAGAGGGGCCGGGCCTGGTGCTCGCCGGTAAGCAAGCCATTGATAATGACATGAATGCTGTGGGCCAAATGCTCTCGGCGCTGCTCGGCTGGTCGCAGGCGACCTTTGCCTCGGAAGTCAGCATTGATGGCGACCATGCTGTGGTCACACGTGAGGTCGATGGCGGGCTGCAAACGATTAAAGTCGCCATGCCAACGATCATTACCGTTGATCTGCGGCTCAATGAGCCACGCTATGCCAGCCTGCCAAATATCATGAAGGCCGAGAAAAAGCCGCTCGATATCAAGACGCCTGAGGATTACGGCGTTGATGTCACGCCGCGCTTGACCGTTATCAGCACCGTTGAACCTGAGAGCCGTAAGGCCGGGGTTATTGTGGCTGATGTCGATGAGCTGATTGCGAAACTTAAAGATGCGGGGGCGATTTGATGGCTGTTTTATTGCTTGCAGAGGTAAATGATGGCGCGCTGGCCATGGATGCAACGGCGAAGGCGGTTGCGGCATCGGCCCAGCTGGGTGAGGTCACTGTGCTTTGCGCCGGGGCCTCGGCCAGTGCGGCAGCGGCAGAGGCTGCGACCATTGACGGCGTGGCCAAAGTGCTTTGTGCCGAAGATGCCGCCCTTGGTCACCGCTTGGCCGAGCCGGTTGCGGCGCTGATGGTTTCGCTCAGCGGTGACTATTCGCATATTACCGCACCGGCGACGACAGACGCCAAAAACATCATGCCCCGCGTTGCGGCCTTGCTTGATGTGATGGTGATTTCAGATGCGATTGCGGTGATCGACGCCGATACATTTGAGCGGCCAATCTATGCCGGTAATGCTGTGCAAACGGTCAAATCGACCGATGCGATCAAGGTCATTACCTTCCGCACATCAACCTTTGAGGCGGCCCCAACCGGCGGCGCGGCTGCTGTAGAAAATATTGGTGGGGCTGAGGCTTCGGCGCTGTCGACATGGGTCGAAGACAAGGTTGCCGCCTCTGATCGGCCAGAGCTGACCAGCGCCAATGTGATCGTCTCTGGTGGCCGCGGTGTCGGCTCTGAGGATGACTTTAAGCTGATTGAGGCCTTGGCTGACAAGCTGGGTGCTGCCGTTGGTGCCAGCCGTGCGGCTGTTGACAGTGGCTATGCCCCCAATGATTGGCAGGTTGGTCAGACAGGCAAAGTTGTTGCCCCTGATCTCTACATCGCTGTGGGGATTTCTGGTGCGATTCAACACCTTGCCGGAATGAAGGACAGCAAAATCATTGTCGCGATCAACAAAGATGAAGAGGCGCCAATCTTTCAGGTTGCCGACTTTGGGCTGGTTGCCGACTTGTTTGATGCGCTGCCAGAGCTGACCAGCAAGCTGTAAAATAGAAGCAGGGCGGGGGGAAGTTCCCCGCCCTGCTTCTGTGTCAGGCAGCGCCCGATAATGCCGTGCGCATGGCAACGATTATTGCGTCTGCTGCTTCTCTATGCGCGGCAGCACCCAAAAGTTCGGCTGCTGCCGATGCGCTTTGCGGCGCATAGACCATGCCTTCTGTGCCGCTTGCCCGCGCCTTTGAGCTGGGCCGCACCATGACCACGCTGTGCACCAGCGGCCTGAGGCTATCGAGCATCTTCTTAGAGATAAACAACGGATCTGATTGCAGCGGGTTCTCGCGCTCAGCCCAATGCACATCGGTTGGCAGATGGTCTGAAAACCACATCAGCAATGTATGCGAGCCGATTTCGCCCAAGAAGCCGCGCATGCGCGCCAGCCAAGCCTGCTCTAGCTCTGAGCGGACAATCTCAAAACGCTCTGGCGACACCTCATAGAGCGCGCCGAGCAGGTGCCGTGTGAAGCAATAATCCGCGAAATCTACCTCAGGGAAGATCGCTTGGAGCACTGTCGAGGCCCGCAAAAACCGGTCATTGCGGCGCGGATGCACAGTGTAGAACCGGTTTGACAGGTTCTGTGCGCCCATGACCTGCACAATGTTAAGTGCTGCCCGGTGGCAGGCATCGACAACGACGCCCTCGCTTAAAAATGCGCCGATTGAGGCGTTTACACAGCCAAAATTAACGCAAGTCATGCCAACTGCTTCTTCAACCAAAGCCGGAAAAGGCTCGGCGACAAACTTGCCGTATGTTTCTGTACCGCCGACAAAGGCCGCGTATTGTCCATTAAGCGACCTTTTGGGGCCGCGAAAGAAGATTTTCGACGCGTCATATCGGCACGGGGCATAGTTGAGACCCCGCTCTTCGAGCGTGTCATATTTCATAGTTCCCACCACTTAGTTCTCTCACCGAGGATAAAAATGGCGGCTAAGCCTTTCCAAAGTTATAATTGTCCAATTGTTCACGATTGCTAAGCCCGGGCGCGCCCTTGCGCCGTGGGGTTTGGGGGCGCTAATACTATTACAATTAGCGGCATGCTGCATTTGTGGTTTGCCGGGGGCCTGAGGGGCCGGTCTGCGGCCAGGACGCGGGCATTGCCGGCGCTGATATTGCGGCGAAGAAGAGGAATGTTTGCATGGAAATCAAGACTATAGGGATCGTTGGTGCCGGGCAAATGGGCAACGGGATCGCACATGTCTGCGCGCTGGCTGGCTATGAGGTGCTGATGACAGATATCAGCGCAGACGCGCTGGATGCGGCGCAAGCGAAGGTCAGCAGCAACCTAGACCGCCAAGTCAGCAAAGATGTAATTAAAGCTGAAGATAAAGCGGCGGCACTTGGCCGGATAAGCACCACATTGCAGCTGACCGAGCTTGGTTCTTGCGACCTGATCATTGAAGCTGCTGCCGAGAAAGAATCGGTTAAGACGGCGATCTTTGAGGCTTTGGTGCCGCATTTGGCCCCACATACGATTTTAACCTCGAACACCTCGTCGATCTCGATCACGCGATTGGCCAGCCGAACCGACCGGCCCGAGAAGTTTATGGGCTTTCACTTCATGAATCCGGTGCCGATCATGCAGCTGGTTGAGCTGATCCGCGGCATTGCGACAGACAAAGAGACCTTTGAGAGCTGCCACGCCGTCGTCGCAAAACTTGGCAAAACATCGGCTACGGCAGAGGATTTTCCGGCCTTTATCGTTAACCGTATCCTGATGCCCATGATCAATGAGGCTATTTATGCGCTGTTTGAAGGCGTCGGCAATGTCGAATCGATCGACACGTCGCTCAAACTGGGTGCAAATCACCCGATGGGCCCGCTAGAGCTGGCCGACTTTATTGGGCTTGATACCTGTTTGGCGATTATGAATGTGCTGCATGAAGGGCTGGCCGATACCAAATATCGCCCTTGTCCGTTGCTGACCAAATATGTTGAAGCCGGGTGGCTGGGCCGCAAGACCAAACGTGGGTTTTATGATTATCGCGGCGATGTGCCCGTGCCGACACGCTAGGGTCACCCCTGGTCTTTCTTACCCAAGGCTAAGGTCTCGGCACGCAACCAGCTCATAAAGGCGCGCGGGTCATTGATCCGCGCGTCAACATCCTCTGCTGCAAACGGCTTGCCGATGATTGGCCGCTGCGGCTTGTCAAAGCTATAAACGATCTCATGGATCAACAGACCTTGGCGCAATGTCGGCGAAAGCTGGCTGGCGATCTGATAGAATCGCGAGTTTGAGCCGGGGAAGTAACACGGCACCACCGTCGCCCCTGAGCGGCGGATCATCTTGGCGGTGAATACATTCCACTCGGCCTCGATTGCTGGGCCAAAGGCGCTTTGCGCCGAGGCGACAACGCCCGACGGGAACAGCGAAATCATCCCACCTTCGGCCAAATGGTCCATAGCCTGCTTGCGCATGGCCATCATCTTTTTCTGCGCGTCCTCTTCATACGGGAAGGGGACAGGGATCATGAAATTAGCCGCGGCCTCATCAATGCCTGTCAGCATGGCGCGGGTCAGTATCCGGTAATCTTGACGGCGGCGGCCAATCAGATCGGCCAGCACCATGCCGTCGATCATGCCATGCGGATGGTTCGAAACAAAAACAACCGGCCCGGTGGCGGGAATGTTTTCAAGCTGCTCTGGCGGGGTTTGAACATCAATGCCCATGATCTTCATGGTCGCAGGCCAAAACGCCTGACCGGCCGGGACACCGCTGACCTCAAACTGACGAATGCGGCGGATCACTGAAATTTTGCCGGTCATCCACTCAATGGCGCGAATCATGTTGCGCTTAAAGCCGCTATCAAAGCTCTCAGAGTAAGTGAGGCTGCTGCGATCATAGATGCGCGGCGCCGCCTCTGTTCCAGCAAAGGGCCCTTTAGGGTTTGCGATATTCCGCCTGCTCAAGTCGGTCAAAGCCTGCGGCTCCTTTAGCTGTTAGGGCGATTGCCCCGTTTAATCACCTTCGCCAAACTTATCTGCCACGAGGGCAGAGATCGCATCGGCCAAGGCCACGGCATCACTACCGCTGGTCTTTACTTCAATAAAGGTTCCCTTTGAAGCTGCCAACATTAAAAGCCCCATGATGCTGTCACCTGATGTGGACATACCATCACGGCTGACTTCCGCATTTGCTTCAAAACCTTCAACAACTTCAGCCAGTTTGGCCGAGGCGCGGGCATGTAACCCCTTAATGTTGGTTATTTTTAACTGCCGCTCTTCAATCAAGACGTGCCCCATTTTTGTTCCTTATCGGCATTAACCACGTGGCAATCTATATACTTTCTGCCAGCTTCCAACGCTGCAGCCGCAGCATCGGGCACAGAAAGTCGGCGCGATTTTGCCAATTTGATCAACATTGGTAGATTCGCACCATAAAGAATGCGCCTGTTATCGGGGCTACAGGCCCGCAGCGACAGATTTGAGGGCGAGCCACCAAACATATCTGTCACGATTACAACGCCGTCGCCGGTGTCAACACTATCGGCCGCGTCGCAAATTTCTTCTTGTTTGAGGGCGCGGTCATCATCGGGCTGAATGGCTATGGTTTTTATGCCCGGCTGCGCACCGACAACATGTTCAACCGCCGCGAGATATTCGCGCGCTAATCCGCCATGGCCCACGATCACTACACCTATCACACCGATACGCCCCCGTGTTTGGCTGAGGCCAACCGGTCAAGCTCTCTGTGCCGGATCGTGACCGGCCAGCTTGCCTCCGTTAGCGCTTTGGCTAATTGTTCTGCCATGGCGACCGAGCGGTGCTTGCCGCCGGTGCAGCCAAACCCAACCGAGATGTAGGATTTGCCCTCGTCGCGGCTGGCGGGCAAAACAAACAGCACCAGATCGCGGACTTTTTGGAAAAACGGCTCGCTGAGCGGGTCTTGGGCAATATAGGCGGCCACGTCTTTGTTGCGGCCATCATGTATGCGCAGGTTTGGCTCCCAATGCGGGTTGCGCAAGAATCGGCAATCAAAGACAAAATCGAGCGCGCGGGGCAGGCCACGTTTGTAGGAAAACGACTGCACTTCAACGCTGAGGGTGCGCCCGGCAGGGGTGCCAAACCAGCCTTCGACCTCGCGGCGCAGATCATGTGGCGACAGCTCGCTGGTCTCGATCAGCACATGAGCGCGGTTGCGCAGCGTGCCAAGCAGCAGCTTTTCGCGGCGAATGCCGGAAAGCGGGCTGTCATCTAGCGCCAATGGGTGGCGGCGGCGGGTCTCAGAATAGCGGCGCAGCAGCGTGTCTTCGCTGGCATCAAGATAGAGCATTTGGCACAGGAATGAGGGTTGCTGGCCGTAAGTGTCGATCATTTTGATCAGCGTGTCGGGGCTAAAGTCGCGGTTGCGTACATCAATCCCCAGCGCCAAGGGCTGGCTCAGTGGTGGGCCTTGCAATAGGCGCGGCAGCAGCGAAAGCGGCAGGTTGTCGATGGTCTCAAAGCCAATATCTTCGAGCGCCCGGATCGCCGTGGACCGGCCTGCACCAGAGGGGCCGGTGACCAGCACCAGCCGCTGTCGGCCATCACCGGCTTTGGCCGAGGGCGTGTTTGGGTTGTTCTGCGTCATCTAGCTTACCCGTTCCTGCCGTAGGTAGTGCAGGATAGCGGCCGCAAAGTGGCCGGTTTGAGGTTTGTGCAGCAAGGGGAGGCTGATTCCAAGTAAAATGACGCTGCGGTGCAGCGGAAGACGTAAGGTTTCTGTCTGACCAAGGTCCAAAACAGCACATATTTTACAACTTTCAAGGTTTTGCGCCTTAAGAATGCCAATGCCGCGGGCTTCTATCATATTGTTAAGCGCGGGGGGGCAGGTGGCAATTAGCGTCTGATCTTGTGCCTGCACGATTGTGCGATCATCGGCGACCAGCGCCGCACCAAGGGCCATCATCTCAAGGCTCAACGTCGATTTGCCACTGCCCGACGGGCCGGTGATAAGCAGGCCACGCCCGGCAATGGCGACGCAATTTGCGTGAATATTCAGCTTTCCGCCAATGTCTGGCTCCATGAGAGGCACCGGGTTTTGGGTTAATCGATCGGCAGACCGACAACAAAGCGGGCGCCGAGCGGCTCAGAGGTCGGGTCGGCGTCAGTTGGACGAATGTTTTCGGCCCAGATAACGCCGCCATGCGCCTCAACGATTTGTTTGGAAATCGCCAGCCCAAGCCCGGAATTATCGCCAAACTGCTCGGGCGGGCGCTCAGAATAGAAACGCTGGAAGACTTTGCTCAGCGCGCCTTCGGGGATACCGGGGCCGGTATCTTCGACCACGATCAGCACGCGGTTTTCACGTTTGCGCACCCAAACCCTGATCGCATCGCCATCTTCGC
>JAESRD010000266.1 GCA_016764835.1 Paracoccaceae bacterium
CGCCAACACTTGGCGCAACAGCCGCACATCATTGGCCGGGCCGCGCAGATCAGGCACACCACTGGCCGCGTCATAGTCTGACACGCCAATGAGCAGGGCTTTGGTTTCGGCTGTGGTCGGAGATGCGAGGCCCGCGCAGAGCAGCAAAGTCAGGCATAAATGCCGCAGTCTTTTGCCTGTCTGGCCACTCATAAACACCACATCACCCCACCTGCGTGCCAGCTTAGGCCAAGTTGCGACGATGCCAAAACCTTTTTGACGGCGGTTTTATTTGCTACCCTGCTGCTGGAGCGGTCGTGTATTAAAGCAAATGTGGAGGGTGATATGAGATTTAACACAGTGATTGCCGGAGTTTTGGGGCTTTGTCTGGCGAGCCTTCCGGCGGCATCATATGCCCAAACACCACCGAGCCTCGTGCTTGAGCTGGCCACAATCGACCGTCTTTCTGCTGCTGACCCCGCCGCCGCATTAGAGCTGGTTGAGACCGCGCTTGCCGGGATCAACATGCAAAACCCGCGTGAAGTGTTTGATCTTTTCTTGCTCAAAGCCACGCTACTTGAGGCCCAAGGCACTGCGGAAGAAGTCGCCAAGCTATATGCGCAATTGGGCAGCTATGTAGCGCTTCACCGCGAGGTTTTGGGCCGCGATCCGACCGTGCTATATGAGCGCGCAGCGGCGATGTTTATGCAACTCGATGATCTACGCTCGGCCAGCGAGGCGCTGCGCCTGGTGCTCGGCGAGCAGCGCAATGGCGGCATGTCCGGGGCCGTGCTGGCCACCACACTAGACCGTCTTGCTGCCCTTTCGCGCCAATCTGGCGCGCCGCAAGAAGCCGCAGCCTACGCTGAGGCAGCGGTGGCCGCCCGCACGCAGGCACCTGACGTGACCCGCAGCGGCAACGAAGGCGGTTTTCGCGAGGTCGAGGTGTTTTATGCTACCGACCGGGCGCGCACCGGCGACCCGCGCCCAGCGGAGTTTTATGGGTATGGTCGCGGCCCGCTTGAGCTGGGCCGGGCGATGGTCACTATCCCTGAGACACATCAGCCGGGGTTGGTCGAGGCACCGTCAATCTGGCGCTTGGAATTTGGGCCAAATCCGGCGCGCCATGTGGTGCTGCACAGCGTCACCCCCTCTTCAGCCGATGAGTTTTATGCGGCGATGAATGCGCGGCTTGAGGCCAATGACGCCTCAGAGGCGTTTGTCTTTGTCCACGGGTTCAATGTGCGCTTTGATGCCGCCGCCAAACGGGCCGCACAGCTGGCCTATGACATGAACTTTCACGGCGTGCCGGTGCTTTATTCATGGCCGTCACGCGGCTCAACGGTGGGCTATATTCCTGATACGGCAGTGGTCCGGCTCAGCGGCAGACGGCTGTCGCTGTTTCTGGATGATCTGGTCGCCCGCTCTGGCGCGCAAACCATTCATCTTATCGCGCATAGCATGGGCAACCGGGCGCTGACCGATGCGCTGGAACTGTTTGCGCTGCGCAATGGCATTGGCCCAGACAGCGCGCCGGTTTTTGACCAAGTGCTGTTTGCCGCCCCCGATGTTGATGCCGGGTTGTTTGCGCAGATGCTGCCAACCATTCGCCCGGTAGCAAGGCGGTTGACGCTTTATGCGTCTGAAGAAGACTGGGCGCTTGAAGCCTCAAGCCAGCTGCACGGCGATGCGCCGCGCGCGGGCCAAGGCGGCGCTGTTATGCTGGCCAGCCCGTCAATTGACAGTGTTGATATGTCCGAGCTGGGCGAAGATATGCTGGCGCATAGCTACTTTGCCGATGACAGCTCGGCTTTGGCTGACATGGTCGCGCTGTTTTGGCGCAATGCGGCGCCCAATCAGCGCTGCGGGCTAGAGCCCGTGGCCGAGCGCCAGGCTGTGCCGCTGTGGACCTACCGCCCCGGCACCTGTGCTGACCGCAAGCTGGTTGAGCTGATGTCATTTATGCAGAGCGAGGATGTGACCGATATTGCCGGGGCGACAGCGGCGCTTGAGGGCGATGCCGCCGCGCTTGCCGCGATCGCCCCGCTGCTAGACTAGCCCAACAGCGCCTTGGCCAAGCAGCCCGCGCGTGATGCTGCCATTGCCGGGCAGCAGTGGGATCAGGCAGGCCTGCACGGCGTGATAGATATCTGGCTTGCCGGTAAACACGCTATTGCCGGGTTGGAAACTGGCATCAAGTTCAGGGAACCAGCTGCCGTTTTTGTGGTCAATGAAGTGGTTGTTGATGAAACCCCAAATCCGCCTGTACCAAAACTCGATTTGCGGGTCTGACGGGTCAATGCTGGCGAGCACTGCCGCTGCCGCCACGCCCTCGGCGCAGGGCCACCAAAAGCGGTCGGCGCGGTCGGGTTTATCTTGCCAATCAAGCGTGTAGTAGAAACCGCCGGTGGTGTCGTCCCAGCCTGCCGCGACCGTTGTGAAGAACAGGTTTTTGGCGGCGTCTGACATCCAGTCATGCTTGCGCCCGCCCAGCTCCCAGAGCAGAACCAGCAGGCGGCTCCATTCGAGCGCATGGCCGGGGGTTGTGCCGCGCGGGCGAAACATTGCGTCGCCGTCATAGGCCAGATCAACCTGCCAGTTGCTGTCAAAGTGCTCGGCCACGCGCCAGCCTTGGGCGCGGGCATGACGGTTGATGATCAGATCGGCGATCTGCTCGGCCATGGTCAGGTATTGCCGGTCACCGGTCGCCTCGAATGCGGCCATCAGGGCTTCGGTCAGGTGCATGTTGGAGTTTTGGCCACGGTAGTCACCAAGGATGCTCCAATCGGCGGCGTATTCTTCGCTGGTCGCCCCATATTCTGCCTCCCAAAACCGGGTGAGCAGCACGTCGGTTATGTCAGCCAGCAAACGGTCAGCGTCTGGGTGGCCGACCACCTTTGCCGAAGACGCGGCGAGCAGTACGAAGGCATGGCCGTAGGCTTGCTTTTTGTCATCGGCCGGGCCTTTGTCATCGACGCTCCAGAAGTAGCCGCCGTTTTGCTGGTCGCGGTGGGCGCTCCACAGATAGTCCATGCCGTGATTGATATTGCGGGCCGCGCCGGGCAAGCCGAGCAGATGGGCCACGGCGAAGCAATGCACCATGCGGGTGGTGTCATGCAGCTGGCGGATGGCGCTGGGCTGACCTTGTGGCAGCGGCAGCGGCTGGCCGACATCATCAAGCGTGAAGAACCCGCCAGCCGGGTTGAACGATGCGTTCTGAAAGAAGCCAAACAGAGATGTGGCTTGGCCGAGCAGCCTCTGGCGGTGGGCGCTGCGGGTCACAAATTTTGGGCCATCAGCGTCTTGCCACTGCAGGGCATGTGTTTGGTTTGGCATGGGGCTTCCTTCTCATTGGCGCATTTGCCAACCCATACCATTGGTTAGAAATTGAACAAGCCGCCACCCCGCAGAAACCCTAGCTGAGATGTGGATCGCGCCGATCCACCCGGCCCGCTACAGGCTCATCTATTATGCCGCGGCCGATCTTGGTGGCTTTGGCCCCACTTTGGGGGGCCAAAGCTGTGGCGGCGGTCGCGC
>JAESRD010000267.1 GCA_016764835.1 Paracoccaceae bacterium
GCACGTTAAAGTCACGCCCGGCCAACTCATACAGCTCGGCCTCAAGCCCGGCCATTTTCTGGGCAAAGGCGTTGGACATGCGGCTAAGCACGTCGCGGTCGACTTTTATGCCCGACATTTCCATGCGGGTCAGCACGGGCACTAACGGCCGCTCGAGGGTCTCGTAGACGGTGGTCACTTGTTTGGCATGTAGCTTGGGCTTGAAATATTGCCACAGGCGCAGCGTGATATCAGCGTCTTCGGCGGCGTATTTTACTGCGTCCGCCACGGGCACGCGGTCAAACGTGATCTTTGATTTGCCGGTGCCGAGCAGGGTTTTTATCGGGATAGGTTGATGGCCCAAATAGCGGTCTGAGAGCAGGTCCATGCCGTGATTATGCAGGCCAGCATTGAGCGCGTAGCTCATCAGCATTGTGTCATCAATCGGGGCGATTGTGATACCGTTGCGGGCAAAAATCTTGGCGTCGTATTTCATATTTTGGCCGATTTTGAGGATGCTTTCATCCTCAAGAACCGGGCGCAGCATGGCCAGCGCTTCTTCAATCGGCATCTGGCCCTCGGCAAGCGAGTTGTCGCTAAACAGGTCATCGGTGGCGCTGGTCTTGTGGATCAGCGGAATATAGGCGGCGATGCCGGGCTCGACGCAGAGCGAAATGCCGACAAGATCGGCGCGCATCTCGTTGAGCGCCGTGGTCTCAGTATCGACGGCGACATAGCCGCGCTCATAGATCTGGTCGATCCAGAGTTTTAGCGCATCGGCGTCTTTGATCCACTCGTATTTATCGGGATCAATCGGCACGGCGGCGGCCACCTCTTCGCCCCCTTGCGGGTCCGCCTCGGCCATGGTCGGGTTTTTGACGCCCATTTTCTCGGCCAAGCGCTTGGTAAGGGTGCGAAACTCCATGAGGGTGAGGAAGCCGAGCAGGGCTTCTGGCTCTGGATCGCGGACCTCTAGTTCTTCAAGCGTGAAGTCGAGCGACATGTTGCAGTCAAGTTGCACGAGGGTGCGCGACAGACGGATGAGATCGGCATTGTCGATCAGGCTGGCGCGGCGTTTGGGCTGTTTTATCTCTTCGGCGCGGGCCAAGAGCGTATCAAGATCACCATATTCGTTGATCAGCAGGGCGGCGGTTTTAATGCCAATGCCGGGCGCGCCGGGCACGTTGTCAACACTGTCACCAGCCAGGGCCTGCACATCGACCACCCTGTCGGGGCCAACGCCGAACTTTTCGTGCACGCCGCCTGCGTCAATGCGCTTATTCTTCATCGGATCGAGCATTTCGACACCGCCACCGACCAGCTGCATCAGGTCTTTGTCTGATGAGACGATGGTGACGCGGCCACCAGCGTCGCGGGCTTGGTGGGCTAATGTGGCGATGATATCATCGGCCTCAAAGCCTTCGACCTCGTGGCAGGCGATGTTAAAGGCGCGGGTTGCGTCGCGGGTCAGCGGAAACTGTGGGCGCAGGTCTTCGGGGGCTGGCGGGCGGTTGGCTTTATATTGGTCGTAGAGATCATTGCGGAATGTCTTGCCGGAATAGTCAAAGATAACAGCAGCATGAGTGGCGGCATCGGGGCCGGAATTTGTGTCAATATAGCGTTGGAGCATGTTGACGAAGCCCGATACCGCGCCAACGGGCAGCCCGTCAGACTTGCGGGTGAGCGGTGGCAGCGCGTGATAGGCGCGAAATATGAAGGCTGAGCCGTCTATCAGGTGCAGGTGGCACCCTTTGCCGAATTTTGTCATGGCCGCACGCCCCTGTTACCCAGTGTTCGCAAGCTATGATCTTGCACCAAATTGTGGCTGGGGGCCAGACAGATCGTCGCATTAGCCGTGGCCAAACCACCAAGCCGACAGGCGCACCGAATAAGGGGCCGGCGTCCAGATGCCAAAGCGCAGGCCGGCGGCGCGCATCTGTTTGCTGATCCATGTGTTGCAGGTGCGAAATAAGTTGAAATCGCCGCGCGCATGGTAGAACGCCGCCGCTTCGCCCTGCTCTAACTCTTTGGCCAATCTGATCTGGCCGGACGGGCTACGCATATCGTTTAAAACGTTTTGGGTCAGGTGTTCTAGCTGGGTTTGGCTGAGGGTTATGCGGTGCACAGGCGCGAGGTCGGCGGGCAAAGCACCAACGGCGCCGAGGCGGATGACCGCGCTGTCGCCGGTGACAGCATACCACACCGGCAGAAACGTCAGCTCGTCACGGGTGCCAACATTCATGAAAAACGCTTCACTGCCCCAGCCGACCGATATCCATTCGGCGGCTAGGTTATCCACCGGCACGCCGTCAGCGATGGCAAAGCTAAAGGCGGCGCGGACCTGCGGCGTGGCGGGTAGCAAGATGTCATAATGGATCGGGCCGCCGACAAGCATGATCTGTGTTGGCGCATTGGCGCGGGCATGGCCCAGCGGCGGCGCGGTCAGTTGGCCCGGTATGATCGCCCCGGCCAAACTGAGCGACAGATAGCCCGCCAAGGCGGCAGCGAGCGCACCAATCAACCCGGCCAAGCCCTTCATCAATGGGCGCTTACACCTTCGGCAAGTCTGAAATGCGCGTCGCAATAGGGGCAGGTTACAGTGCCGGTGGTGGCCGGTAGGGTCAGCCAAACGCGCGGATGGCCCAGCGCGCCCTCGCCGCCATCACAGGCAATACGGGTGCTGGTTACAATTGTTGGCTCTGGCGAAGCATGGCTCATATTGGGGTCCTTAATCTGGCTGGGCCGAGCGAACCGACCGCGTGTTGCTGATGTTTCTACCGCTCAATGCGGGCCACGAATAGAGGGCATGTTTTACGGCTGCAAAAGCAGCGGGCCCATGCGCCGCCCGGCGAGGATATGCAGATGGAAATGCGGCACTTCTTGCATGCCGTCATCGCGGCTATTGGCAATAGCGCGAACCCCGGCCCCACCCCGACAATATCGCAAACCTCTGATACGGCAGCAAAAAACCCAACCTGCTCTTCGGCGCTCGCTTCTTTGGCAAAGTGATCAAGGCTCATATAGGCGCCTTTGGGGATGATCATCACATGGACAGGTGCCTGCGGGGCAATGTCTTCAAAGGCCAAAGCATACTCGCTCTCAAACACGGTTTTGTTGGGAATTTCGCCGCGTAAAATCTTGGCGAAAACATTTTGTGGGTCATAGTCAAATTGCATATTGGGTCTCAATCAGAAAAAAGGTTGGGCGTTTGGGCGATTTTATCGGCAGTATCGTGGCCCACCGACAGGAAGGCGCTGATCGCGGCGGCATTCTCTTCTGTCGAGGCTTTTTCACGCACCCGCAGATGGTTGGCAAAGTTGGCGTCGCGAATACGGTCGCTCTCGAAAATGACATCATAGCGGATGGTCGGCAGCAGGCGCTCCAGCGTCTCGGCCGGGGTTTGGTCACCGGCAAGGCCGACGCGGCGGGCATGGCCCTCTAGATATTCATCGGTAAACTCGCATTCCATCTCTAAAATGCGGGTGGTTGATCTGTCAGCGGCAAAGTCCTGCATCAGATCAAGCGCTTCTGTGTCGAGGCAAATCACCAGCCGGTCAGTGTCATGATAGTCAAATAACATCCGCATCAGCGCGCGGCGGTGCCGGGTGCGCTTGGAGATAGAGCTTTGAATACCGCCAAGGTCGGGCAAGGACGCGTCTTCCTCGTTGAACAGGTACTCAAAGACCGGGATGTTCACGTTTTGCTTGATTGCAGCGGCCAGCCGTTTGGCCACATGCCACTTTTTGCAGGCAACAATCAGCAATTCGCGCTCACGGCCAAGCGAGGTTTCTGTCTCCCAGAAACGCGGGGCAAAACGGCGGCCAATCCGGCCACGTCCGGTCAGGAACTTGAACAGCCGCTGCCCCTCATCCGACACGCCAAAATCTTCACGGTCAGAGGCATAAAGCCTGCCGAGCCGCCGCTTGAGGTCTTTGGCGAAGGGGCTGATCTTGCGGGCAAACAGAAAGTCTTGGTTGAGCAGCATATCATAGTGATCATTATAGAATGTCACCGGCATGCCGTAATCAGAGAACATCAGAAACGTCATCGTCCGCGAGCGGATTTCATTTTCGGGCACCAAGTGGCGCACCAGCGTCTGAAAGAAGGTCTCGTCAGGGATCCATGTGGTTTTAAAGAACCGCAGCACATCGCGCCGCTTGGTTAAAAAGTCGAGGATGGTTTCAACAGTGCGCCTGCGCAAACACCACCATTGTGAGCCGATCATCACTTGAAGATCAGCCGGCACGGCCCGGTTTAGCCCCAGCTTGCGCTGCGCCCAAAAGCTCCAGTAAAAAATGCGCTTGTTTGTGCGCTCGTTAAACCAGTGCCGGAAGATCAGCCGCTCTTCTTTCAGCCCGGTTTTGATCCAATCACTCTCAAAGAAATCAAAGCTCTCGATATAATCAACATCTTCGGCGTCGAGCACTTTATGCGCATAAGAGGCCGACTTGATCGCCATGCAATCACCCGACACCATGTAGAAATGTGTGGCCCTCGGAAACGCCTCGACCGCCGCCTCAACCGCGTTGAGCGTGGCCTGAACCAGGCTCCATTCGCCCCAGCCACATTTGACCCGGCGCTTGGCAAAAGTGATGTTGGGATCATCGCTCAGCTCTTTGGCTATCTTATCATATGCCGCAAGCGGCGCGCTGGCATCAAAGTGAATCGCCATATAGTCGCCTGCCGCCGTAAGTTGGCGCGCCTGCTGGATTATTGCAGCAGGGTCCTTGTGACACAGCAAAATGAAGGCAATTTTTGCCATTTTGGAAACCTATTCACCAAAGATACAGCATTGTTTACGCTTGATAGCGTGAATGGGCGTTGAATAAACAGAGCTAGTTTGTTCTTTTACAACTCAAAGGGCGGCTATTTTGTCCGCTCACAAAAACGCAGATGAGGTGAAGATGGGTTTTCCGGGAACGTGGATGACGCAAAGCGAGAGCATGGTTTACCGAGTGGTGCCAAAATGCGCGTGTTCGACCATTGGTCAGATCATGTATTATTCTGACCATGGCAGCTTTTTTGACGGCGACATTCATGACGCCAAACAGGGGCTGCATAAATGGGCGTCTGAGGACAGCCAGCAGCCGATCACCGACAATGTGCTGGGCCATAAGAGCTATTCGTTTACCTGCGTGCGCAATCCTTACACGCGGATTTTGTCGAGCTTCTTTGACAAGATTTGCGGCATTCAGCGCAATGGCAAACGCTACCGGGGCAACCTCGTGCCGCTGCTTATTCAGAAATACGGTATCGAAGTTGGCAGCCCCGATGACGGCTTTGAGTTTGACCAGATCAAGAGCTTTCGGCGGTTCTTGCTGTTTGCCCGCGACACCATAAAGTTTCGCAAGCCGATGGACCCTGACATTCACTGGTCAGCCATGTCGGGCCATATCTCGACTTTTGTGGTTAATGGCGGCCGCTATGATCAGATTTTTTGGACCGAGAAGTTCAATGAGGGCATGCAGATCGCGCTTGATAATGTTGAGACCAAGCAGAGTGTCGACCTCAGCGCTATCCCTCGGTTTAACGAGAGCGAAGGCCACGGACCCAAACGGGCGCATCCGGTTGAGGACTATTTTGA
>JAESRD010000268.1 GCA_016764835.1 Paracoccaceae bacterium
ATAAAAATGACGGCGCTGATTTTGCCACCGGGCGAGCCAACCAAGGGGTGGGCCGGGCTGGCCCGCGCCTCTGAATGGCTGCTCGACGCCAAAGTTGAGCGCAATGATGTGGTCGTTGCCCTTGGCGGCGGCGTGATCGGCGATCTGGCCGGGTTTGCGGCGGCCATTTTGCGCCGTGGCGTGCGGTTTGTGCAGGTGCCAACCTCGCTCTTGGCGCAGGTAGATAGCTCTGTTGGCGGCAAAACCGGGATCAACACCCGGCAAGGCAAGAACCTGATCGGCGCATTTCACCAACCATCGCTGGTGTTGGCCGACACGGCGCTACTGGCGACCATGCCCGAGCGCGACCTGCTGGCCGGCTACGGTGAGGTGGTGAAATACGGCATGCTCGGCGACGCCGCCTTTTTTGACTGGCTAGAAATCAACGGCCCGGCCCTGAAATCTGGCGATATGGCGGCGCGAATACATGCGGTAAAACGCTCCTGTGAGATGAAAGCGGCGATTGTTCTGCGCGATGAAAAAGAACAGGGCGAGCGGGCGCTTTTGAACCTTGGTCATACGTTTTGCCACGCGCTTGAGGCGGCAACGGGCTATGGCAGCAGGCTGCTGCACGGCGAAGGCGTGGCCATTGGCTGTGCGCTGGCATTTGAGTTGTCAGCGCGGATGGGGCTGTGCAGCCAAGAGGCACCAAGCCGGGTGCGCCAACATCTCAAATCTATGGGAATGAAGGCTGATCTAGCTGATATTGAAGGTGAATTACCCGATGCGCGCGGATTGCTGACGCTGATGGGCCAAGACAAGAAAGTCGTCGATGGTCAGCTGCGCTTTATCTTGGTGCGGGCCATTGGCGAGGCATTTGTCACCAAAGATGTGCCGGAAGATATGGTGCTGACACTGCTTGAAGATGCGCTCGCGCAGCGACATCCTTAAAACAAAACAGCCCCGGCTGAGATACTCAACCGGGGCAGCTTTTGTCGCTTAGAACGGGATTTCGTCATCCATGTCGCTGGGGCTGCTGCTGCCACCGCCACTTGGGGCGCTAGAGCCGCCGCCAGACGGGCCGCCTTGGTCATAGCCGCCGCCCGACCGGTCATCATAACCGCCCCCGCCGCCACCATAGTCGCCGCCACCGCCGCCGCTATCATTACGGCTGCCAAGCATGGTCAGCGTGCCGGTAAAGGGGCGCAGTACAACTTCTGTCGAATAGCGGTCATTGCCCGACTGGTCCTGCCATTTGCGGGTTTCCAGCTGGCCTTCGATATAGACCGAGGACCCTTTGCGCAGATATTGCTCAGCAATCCGGCCCAGTGGCTCAGAAAAGATGGCAACCGAATGCCATTCGGTCCGCTCCCGGCGCTCGCCAGTACTGCGGTCTTTCCAGTTTTCAGTTGTGGCAATGCGCAGATTGACGACCTTGCCGCCATTGTTAAACGTCCGCACTTCGGGGTCGCGCCCGAGATTGCCGATCAGAATGACCTTGTTAACACTTCCGGCCATGGTTTCCCCCGTCGATTCTTTGAAAATTCATCCGCACTCTTACACCACCGCCGCTGGGCGAGGGAAAGTGTTTTGGCCAAGAAAGCTGTGGATAGATCGGCAGAACCCTGCTGGCGCGGGCCAATAAGGCAAAAGTTGGCGTGGCCATTCGGCGCGCAATGCTCTAATTTTGCCAAACCTACTGGGTGGGGTGAAGATGAGAGTACGAACCATAAAGGTTGCTTTGGCTAGCTGTGCCATTGCGGCGCTATCGCTGCCAGCTTTAGCCGAAACCGTATCAACCATGTCGCGGGCAGACTTGTTTGCCGCGCAGCTCTCTGTGCTCGATGGCCGGGCGAGCGACCAATATAACACGTCTGACAGGCTGCGGCCGCCGCGGGCCGAAGTGCCGTCTGCCGACGCCAATGTGCATTATGCGGGCCGCTACACTGGCCCCTATCTCGACATGGCCCGTGTGGCCGCGCGGCGCTATAATGTGCCTGAAGACCTGTTCTTTCGGTTGGTGCAGCAAGAAAGCGGCTGGAACGCCAATGCGCGCTCGCCAGTTGGCGCTTTCGGTCTGGCTCAGCTGATGCCCGCCACAGCACGCTCTTTGGGTGTTGATTCTGCCAACCCAGCCCAGAACCTTGACGGCGGCGCGCGCTACCTGCGCACGCAATATGACAGGTTTGGCAGCTGGCGGCTGGCGCTGGCGGCTTACAATGCCGGGCCAGAGGCGGTTGAGCGCTACAATGGCATTCCGCCATACCGCGAGACACAGAATTACGTGCGGATTATTTTGGGCTCATAACGCAGAGTTTGCGCGGTCGCTGAAATCCGAAGCGAATATATCGTGGGACACCTTGCTGGTGGCCCATTGAAATCGTGCAGGGCAAACGCACGATCCGTGGGACAGGTTGCTATTGATTTTATTGATAAAAATAAAAAATGGTAGGCCCGGAGGGACTTGAACCCCCAACCAAACCGTTATGAGCGGTTTGCTCTAACCAATTGAGCTACAGGCCCGCTCGCGCCTGCCTAAGCAGCGGGTCACCGGTGGTCAACCCCGATTAGCACCTGCAATAGACGCTGCTGCATTGCGCCCCGGCTGGGGTTGGGCTATCGGCAGGCCAAGTTGCAAGGGGATGCGTGATGACTGGCACTGACAAGAGCGGCGGCAAGACCGGCGCGAATGGGCTGAGCTACAAGGACGCGGGCGTCGATATTGATGCCGGTAACAGCTTGGTTGAGCGGATCAAACCGGCGGCCAAGGCTACATCGCGCCCCGGTGTAATGGCCGGGCTTGGCGGCTTTGGCGCTTTGTTTGACCTTAAAGCCGCCGGGTATACTGACCCCATTTTGGTGGCGGCGACAGACGGTGTTGGCACCAAGCTCAAAATCGCAATCGAGACCGGTATCGTGGGTACGATCGGCATTGATCTGGTGGCGATGTGCGTCAATGACCTGGTTTGCCAAGGCGCGGAACCACTGTTTTTCCTTGATTATTTCGCCACGGGTAAGCTGGATGTCGATGTCGCCACCCAGATTATTGAGGGCATTGCTGCGGGTTGCAAAGCATCTGGCTGTGCGCTTGTTGGCGGTGAAACGGCTGAGATGCCGGGCATGTATGCGGGCGATGATTTTGATCTGGCGGGCTTTAGCGTCGGCGCTATGGAGCGCGGGGCTGACTTGCCCAAAGGTGTGAAAGCTGGCGATGTTCTGTTGGGGCTGGGCGCTGATGGTGTCCATTCCAACGGCTACTCGCTGGTGCGCCGCGTTGTTGCGCTGTCTGGGCTGAGCTGGGATGCCCCAGCGCCCTTTGCCCCTGAGCAGCCGTTGGGCGAGGCGCTGCTGACCCCGACGCGGCTCTATGTCCGCCCAGCTCTGGCAGCGCTTCGCCTCGGCGGCGTGCATGCGCTGGCCCATATTACCGGCGGCGGGCTGACAGAAAACCTGCCGCGTGCACTGCCTGATGGTCTCGCGGCGCGGGTTGACCTTAGCGCTTGGCAGCTGCCAGCCGTCTACCGCTGGCTCTGCGAGACCGGCGGCATGGGGCAGACCGAGCTGCTCAAAACATTCAATGCCGGGATCGGCATGGTGCTCATTGTTGATGCTGAGGCGGCGGTGGCTTGCGCTGACGCGCTGCGCGACGCGGGCGAGCAAGTGTTTGAGCTGGGCCATGTCGAGGCAGGTGATGCGCCAGTTGTCCACTATGAGGGCGCGCTGCTTTGACCAAACGCACGGCCTTTCTAATCTCTGGCGGCGGCAGCAATATGGAAGTGCTGGTCCGCTCAATGGATGAGGGCCACGCGGCTAAACCTATGCTCGTGCTGGCAAATAACCCGCAGGCGGGCGGGTTGGCACGGGCGCAAATGCTCGGGGTTGCGGCCCAAGTCGTCGACCACCGCGGCTACCCCAAAGACCGTGCCGCCTTTGAGGCAGAGTTGAACATACGGCTCGATGCAGCGCAGATTGACCTGATCTGTCTGGCCGGATTCATGCGGGTGCTCACCCCGGCTTTTGCCACCCGTTGGGCGGGTAAAATGCTCAATATCCACCCCTCACTCTTGCCGCTTTACCCCGGTCTGCACACGCATGAGCGGGCCTTGGCGGCGGGTGATGTGGCGCATGGCTGCACCGTACATGAGGTCGTGCCGGAATTAGATGCTGGCCCGACATTGGGGCAGGCGCGGCTAAAGATAACACAAGGTGAGACAGCTCAAGAGCTGGCCGCACGGGTGCTGGTCTTGGAACACAAGCTCTATCCAGCCGTGGTCAGACGCTTTGCCGCCGGGGACCACGCGCCGATTTTTCTCGCCTGAAACAACACTGCCAATCTGGTCACTTGATGCTCAGGTGTTTTAATCGAATCGGGGTCGTTTCATCAAAACCCCAACGGCCAAATCGAAACAGTGGCCAATATATGCTGTTTGGCAAAGCGCCAAAATCGCAATTTGGCGCGGCTTTAGCCCTGTTGCCAAACAAGGCTACGCTTGCCACTTTCCAAAGTCTGAACAATCGCTTATCTTTTTGGTCCATGAAGACCGCAGGCGAGGCCTATGCGCATATTGACGACAACCCCGGAACTGGCAGAATTTTGCATACGGGCGGCGAAAAGCCCCTATATCACTGTCGACACTGAATTTTTGCGCGAGCGCACTTATTATTCTAAGCTCTGTCTGATCCAGATCGCCTATCTCGGCGACGGTGAAGAAGAAGACGCGGTCTTGGTTGACCCCTTGGCCGAAGGTTTGAGCCTTGCCCCGGTTTACGACATTTTCCGTGACCCGGATGTTATAAAAGTCTTTCATGCTGCCCGCCAAGACCTAGAAATTTTCTTTGTTGATAAGGCCATCATCCCAAATCCGCTGTTTGATACCCAAGTGGCCGCAATGGTCTGTGGTTATGGTGAGCAGGTGGGTTACGAAACCTTAGTGCGTAAAATTGCAAATGCGCCATTGG
>JAESRD010000269.1 GCA_016764835.1 Paracoccaceae bacterium
CCGGTGACCCAGCCAACATCAGCCGAGCACCAGAACACGTCGCCTTCATGGTAGTCGAAGGTATATTTATGGGTCATTGCCGCATAGACAAGATAGCCGCCGCTGGAGTGAACCACGCCCTTTGGCTGGCCGGTTGAGCCGGATGTATACAGGATGAACAGCGGGTCTTCAGCATTGACCTCAGCCGGGGTGCAATAGGTCGATGCGCGTTTTGCCATGGCATGGTAATCATGATCGCGTGAGGTCCATGTGGTCTGGCCACCAGTGCGCTTAACCACCAAACATTGCACATCATCATTGCAGTGTAGCAGGGCGGCGTCGGCGTTTGACTTCAGCGGTGTGCTGCGGCCGCCGCGCGGGGCGTGGTCAGCCGTGATCACCACTTTTGCGCCACAGCCGTTGATCCGCGAGCCGAGTGCATCAGCCGAGAAACCAGCGAACACGATCGAATGGATAGCACCAATCCGGGCGCAGGCCAGCATCGCGTAAGCGGCTTCTGGGATCATTGGCATATAGAGAATGACCCGGTCACCCTTGCCCACGCCAAGATCTTTGAGCACATTTGCCATGCGGCAAGTCTGCTCAAACAGCTCATTATAGGTGATATGCAGGGCTTCCTCATCCGGGCTGTCAGGCTCCCAGATGATCGCGGTTTGTGTGCCGCGCTCCACCAGATGACGGTCAATGCAATTGGCCGAGACATTCAGCGTGCCGTCCTCGTACCACTTGATAGAGACTTGGCCGAGGGTGAAGTCAGCGTTCTTCACCTTGGTGAACGGTTTGATCCAGTCAATACGGCGGCCTTCTTCGCCCCAAAACGCATCAGGGTCGGCCATAGAGGCGGCATACATTTCATCATATTTGGCTTTGTCGGCATGGGCATTGGCGACAAGGTCGGCTGAGGGCGGATAGATTTTACCAGTCATGGCACTCTCCTAATTTGTGGAGCTTTATATCGAAATAGGGGCGGGTTAGATCGCGAGATATTGTTCCCGCAACTCTTTGTTTTCAAGCACTTCCGAGGCCGCGCCATCAAACACAACAGAGCCAGTATCAAGGATAACCGCCCGGTCAGCAAGTTTGAGCGCCGCAACCGCGTTTTGCTCAACAATTACCGTGGTGATGCCTTGGTCGCGGATGATGTTCAGGGTCTTGGCGATCTCTTGCACAACAACCGGGGCCAAGCCTTCGTAAGGCTCATCGAGCAGCAGTACTTTGATGTCGCGCACCAAGGCGCGGGCAATGGCCAGCATTTGCTGCTCGCCACCAGACAGGGTGACGCCGTCTTGCTTGCGCCGCTCTTTGAGTCGCGGAAACAGCTCGTAAACCCGCTCGATCGACCAGCCAAGTGGCGGCACGATGCGCGCCAGCTGCAGGTTTTCCTCAACCGTTAGCCCGGCAATGATGCACCGATCTTCCGGCACCAATTGGATACCGGCAACCGCCGCCTGATGTGACTTCATCTCATGCAGGGGCTGGTGGTCGAGCCAGATCTCACCGTGGTGAATGGCCGGGTTATCCATCCGGGCAATCGCCCGCAAGGTTGAGGTTTTGCCAGCGCCATTACGGCCCAGCAATGCTAAAATCTCGCCTTCATGAATATCAAAGCTGACACCTTGGACGATATAACTTTCACCGTAATAGGCCTTGATGTCCCAAACGCTCAGATATTTGCGATGGGTTGCAGCATTATTGACGTTTTTGTCAAATGTGGCTGTTTCACTCATGTCGCTAACCTTTCAATTGCTGTGTTTTCTCTCAAAAACAACAGCTTAAACCTCTGCTTCGCCCAAATACGCTTCGCGGACCTTAGGGTGGCCTTTGATATTATCTGGCGTATCTTCAACCAATGGCGTGCCTTGTGCCAACACCGTGATCCGCTCGGCCAAGGAGAAAACAACATGCATGTCATGCTCGATAATGACGATGGTAATGTCGCGCTTCTCTTTGATATCTTTGAGCAGGTCGATGGTGTTATTGGTATCGGCCCGGGCCATACCGGCTGTTGGCTCATCGAGCAGCAACAGCTTGGGCTCTTGCACCAAACACATTGCCATTTCCAGCCGCCGCTTGTCGCCCCGGCTGAGCGAACCAGCATGCGCGTCACGCTTATCTAGCATGTCGACATCTTCAAGGATCTTGTCGGCGGTTTCAATAATACCGGTTTCTTGCGCCACACGTTCAAATGCATGCATCCGAAACGCGCCATCACGTTTGGCAAAACAAGGGATCATCACATTTTCAAGAACCGTCAGATCGGTGAATATCTCGGGGGTTTGAAACACCCGGCTAATTCCCATCTGATTGATCTCATGCGGTTTGCGCCCCAGCACAGAATTGCCATTAAACATAACCGAGCCACTATCGGGGATCAGCTTGCCAACCAGGCAGTTGAGCAAGGTTGATTCACCAGCCCCGTTGGGGCCGATAATCGCGTGGACTGTGTTTTCCTGAATTGACAGGTTCACATCTGACAGCGCCTTGAGGCCGCCAAAGCGCTTGTTGACGCCTTTTACTTCGAGAATGCCCATAATCTCAGCTCCTCTATTCGGCAGGATTGGTTGAGGCCGGATTGGCCATGTCATCATCGTCATCGGTTTTCTTGCCGGAGAACCGCTTCGATATGCGCTGCCCGGCTTCAACAAGCCCGCCCGGCAAGAAGGAGACAACCAGCATGAACATCAGGCCCAGTGTCAGGTGCCAGCCTTCGCCAACGAACTTAGAGGTGAACCAGACCAGAATGTTGTCAACGCCGTCAGGCATCCAGTTGAACCAGCCATGCAGCACGGTCTCGTTGATCTTGGAGAAGATGTTCTCACAATATTTGATGAAACCAGCGCCAAGGACAGGGCCCATAAGCGTGCCAGCACCGCCAAGCACGGTCATCAGAACCACCTCACCAGAGGCTGTCCACTGCATCCGCTCCGCACCAGCAAGCGGGTCCATGGCGGCCAAGAGGCCCCCGGCCAGCCCAGCATACATGCCAGAGATAACGAACACGGCCAGCGTATAGGGACGGGTGCTAATACCGGTATAGTTGAGCCGGTGATTGTTAGACTTTACCGCCCGCAAGATCAGCCCAAACGGGGAGCGGAAGATACGCAGCGAGATGTAGAAGCCGATAATCGCGACAATGGCGCAGAAATAGTAGCCGATATTGATGGTGAAGTCCCAGGCGCCAAGATTAAGGTTCCAGCTTTGGTTCATGTTGAGGCCAAAGAAAGTTGGCACTGGCAGGGAGTTGCTCTCTCTTACCGCATCAAGAATGCGCGGATCAGACAGGTTCAGCTGTAGCCCGGTCTCACCATTGGTGATTGGGGTGAACACCGAATAGGCCAGTCTGTACGACATTTCTGCAAAAGCCAGCGTCAGGATCGAGAAGTAGATGCCGGACCGTCGCAGCGAGATGAAGCCAATGACCAGCGCGAACAGGCCAGCAACGATAGTGGCCAGAATGACAGCGGGGATAACATTCATGCTCAGGAGCTTAAACATCCAAACGGCGGCGTAAGAACCGACACCCAAGAAGGCCGCATGGCCAAAAGAGAGGTAGCCGGTCAGGCCGAAGAGCAAGTTAAAGCCAATGGCCATAAGCCCGTAGATGGCGAAGCGTTGCATCAGCGCCGGGTAGCCCGCATTGAACTGTGCCAATGCGCTGTCAGTTGGGAAGGGGTTGAGCAAGATCGGGGTGAGCAATGTCAGCGCGATCACGATCAGAAGGAAGCGGGTATCTTTTTTGCCGAGATTCAACATGGCTTAATCCTCCATTACGCCTTTGCGGCCCATCAGGCCACGTGGACGGGTCAGCAAAATGATGATTGCTACGAGATAGATCACGATTTGGTCGATGCCGGGGATGATCGCTTTGACCTCATTCATTGAGGCGAAACTTTGCAACACACCGAGCAGGAAGCCGGCCATGACGGCGCCAGGCAAAGAGCCCATGCCGCCAACAACGACCACAACAAAGCTAAGCACCAGAAAGTCCATGCCCATATGAAAGTTGGGCGACAGGATTGGCGTATACATGACCCCGGCCAGACCGGCGACAGCCGCCGCAAGACCGAACATAAAGGTAAAGCGTTTGTCGATGTCGATGCCCAACAGGCCCACTGTTTCGCGGTCTGCCATGCCAGCACGCACGACCATGCCGAATGTGGTGAACCTGAGGAAGGCGAAGACACAGCTGATAACCAGTGCCGAGAAGCCGAAGTAGATCAACCGCCAGTAAGGGTAGACGATCGCGTTGACTTTATAGCCAAACCAAACCCCGATATCCAAGCTGCCCTGATAAGCATCAGGCGCTGGTGTCGGGATAGGGTTGGCACCAAAGTTGGCTTTGATCACTTCCTGCAGAACAATTGCCAGACCAAAGGTCACGAGGATCTGGTCAGCATGGGGCCGGTCATAGAAATGCTTGATCAAGCCGCGTTCCATTATGTAGCCGACCGCGAACATAATGGGGATAGAGAACAAGATCGCCAGCGGAACCGACCAGTCAATAATGGATTGGCCTACCTCCGTGCCAAACCATTTTTCGAGATAGGGCGTGAGCACCACAAGCGGTTGGCCCAAAAAGTCTGTGCGTGTCGGATCAATTGTCTCGTAACTGATGCTCAACAGTCGCTGCAACGTGACCGAGCAAAACGCCCCGATCATAAACAGCGCCCCGTGGGCAAAGTTGACAACACCCAGCGTGCCGAAAATAAGCGTCAGCCCTAGCGCGATAAGCGCATAGGCGGCGCCCTTGTCCAGCCCGTTCAGGATTTGAAGGATGATAGATTCCATGGCCCCACCTCAATGCGATTTGTACAGTCAAAATTATTCTGCCAGAATAGCTCTGGCAGTTTGCTTGCGCAAATCAGGTTCTGTTAGCTTGGTCTTGCCCCAGAGGGGCAGGTTGTAAATGCCCCCCAGAGGGGCAGCTTCTCAAAGTACCCCAAAGGGGCAGATACTCAAAGCGCCCCATTTTGGGGGGTACGAGTGGTAGGGCGAACCGAAGCTCGCCCTACGCAAATCCGGCGGATTATTCGCCGTTGTTGCAGTCGCCCAATGCGCCGCCAGCAAACATCGGATGATCAGGCGCGTAAGTGACCTGCTCAACTGGTGTTACTTCGACTATTTCCAGCGTGTCATATGCTGAAGTTGGGTTCTCGGCACCTTTCATAACCAGCACATCTTTGAAGCACTGGTGGTCATCAGCGCGGTAAAGCGTTGGACCATTGCCCATACCGTCAAATTCAAAGCCCTCAAGAGCTTCGGCAACGGCACATGGGTTGAAAGAACCTGCACGTGTAACAGCATCTGCATAAAGCAGGGTCTGTACGTAGCAAGTATGCGCGGAGTTGGACGGCGGTGTGCCGTACTTTTCACCAAAGGACTTAACGAAAGCGGCTGTGCCTTCGTCCTGAAGCTGCCAGTTCCAGTTCATGGAACCGTAAACGCCTTTGATGTTTTCACCAGCACCAGCTGCCATCAGCTCCGAATAGAGCGGAACGATGATCTGGAAGTCGTTGCCGTTAACCTGCTTATCACGCAGACCGAATTGTACGGCCTGTGTCAGCGAGTTGATCATGTCCCCACCGTAGTGGTTCAGGATCAGCACATCAGCACCAGAGTTCAGCACTGGCGCAATGTAGGACGAGAAGTCACCAGCGCCAACAGGCGTCAGTACGTTCTCTACTGTTTCCCAGCCGATGGACTCAGTCGCAGCTGCGATTGATTCCTGCTGTGTCCAGCCCCACGTATAGTCAGCCGTTAGGTGATACGCACGACGGTCGGAACCGTAAGCACTCTGAAGCACTGGGCCCAGAGCCGCGCCAGACATATAGCCGTTAAAGAAATGGCGGAAGCCATTGGCTTTTTTGTCTTTACCTGTGGTGTCGTTCGAGTGGGTCAGACCGGCCATGAAGATAATGCCAGCTTCCTGACACAGACCCTGCACAGCAATAGCAACGCCCGAGGACGAGCCACCATTGATCATGATCACATTGTCTTTTTGGATCATGGATTGAGCAGAAGCACGGGCAACGTCAGACTTGGTCTGCGTGTCGCCAGTAACGAAGTTAACCTGCTTGCCCAAAATACCTGTGCCGTCCAGAACTTTGGACGAGAAGGTGGAGAGCATGCCGCCGTCACCGATACCGTTAAGGTGCTCGATAGCCAGCTCTTGAGCGCGCAGCTCGTCGATGCCTTCGTCAGCATACGGGCCAGATTGTGGCACGTTGAAGCCGATAGTGACGCTGTCACCCATTGGCTCATTTGTGTAAGCCGCGACAGATGAAGCGGTAAAGATTGTAGGAATAGCAAGGCCGGCGCTGGTGACAGCCCCTGTCTTGAGTACTCCACGACGCGAGATATTTTTCCGCATTGTTTGGTCTTCCTCCCTTTGAGCCGCAACCTAGAGCCTCCTCGCCCCAAAGCTTGCGGGCACTTGTACAGTGCTGCGCTATTATCACCGTGTTAATGAAAAGCGCTCAACAAGGCGTTCTGATTGTTGAGCTTTTTTGTAAAGACTTACACAAGGCAACCAGTTAATGTGTAAATATGTTTTCTCGCAGATGCAGAAAACCTATGAAATCATTAGAGGTTTTACGTGCCGCAGGGTCAATTAACAGGGACGAGGATTCGCCAAAGACGGCTGGAACGCGGCATCAGACAGGCCCAATTGGCCACTGAGCTGGGTATTTCGGCCTCCTATCTTAACCTCATCGAGCATAACCGGCGCAGAATCGGCGGGAAGTTGCTGAACGCAATCGCCCGTATCCTTGAGGTTGATCGCGCGCTTTTGAGCGAAGGCGCCGAGGGCGCGCTGCTTGATGAGATGCGTGGTGCGGCAGTTGCATTTCCGGCGGCCAAGGCTGAGACGGCGCTGACCGAGGATTTTGCCGGGCGCTTGCCGGGCTGGGCCCGGCTGGTGGCGGCGCAAGCCACGCGGCTAACCGAGCTGGAGCAAAACGTCGCCGCCCTGACCGACCGTCTGACCCATGACCCGCTCTTGGCCGCCTCACTGCATCAGGTGATCTCGTCGGTGACATCTATTCGCGCCACATCGTCTATCTTGGTCAGTGGCGAGACGCTTGACCAAGATTGGCAGGGAAGGTTTCACCGCAATATCTATGAAGACAGCCAGCGGCTATCTGATGAAAGCCGGATATTGGCCACTTATCTTGAGGCACCTGATGGCGCGGCCACAGCGCTTATCGTCTCGCCGCTCGAAGAGCTGGAACGCTCACTCGATAAGCTGGACCAGCATATCCCGGCGCTGGAGGGCGACAAGCCGGTGATGACCCCAAGGGAAGTGGCGCGCGGCCTGCCGGGGTTGAGTAAGGCCGGGATCAGTCTGGCCCAAGATTGGCTCAACCGCTACCGCGCCGACGCCATGCTCTTGCCGCTCGAAACATTTGGCGCGGCAGCGCTTGCGTGTGGCCATGACCCTGACAAACTTATTGCACTGACCGGCGCGCCTGCGCCCGCGGTGCTGCGCCGTCTCTCGACATTGCCGCCCTCAGCCGGCCACCCCGCTTTTGGCTTGGCCCAGTGTGATGCTTCTGGCACGCTGACCCGCCTGCGCGTGATCCCCGGTTTCACCCTGCCGCGCGCGGGCGGCTGCCCGCTTTGGCCGGTTTATCAGGCGTTGGGGCAGCCAGGGCGGCCGCTTTGGGGAATCGTCTCGCTGCCCGGCGAACGCGGTGCGCGGCTACTGTGTCATGCCGCTGCCGGACCGCGCAGCACGGCCGGGTTTGACACGGTGCCGGTCATGGATGCGGTGATGCTTGTGCGCAATGCGCCGGTTGAAACCTCAGAGCAAGCCGCCACCGCGCCAAACGGCACGGGCACCGCGTCTGGCGTTACGAGAATGGGGGGCGTCGCCGCGATTGGCACAAAATCAGGCGACGCGCTGCCCATTGGTTCTGCTTGCCGGGTTTGCCCGCGTGAAAACTGCCAGGCTCGGCGCGAGCCTTCTATCTTGGCTTCCGTCGTAAAATAACACGCCGCTGCCTCGACCTGCCCGTAACAATATATTCAAAAAGCACAGGCTGACTTTGACAGCCATGGCTTTTGCCGTGATAAAAGACCCAGAGGCCAAAAGCCGAGGGATAGAGGCGCAAGCCTTAATATGGGGGGAGATCGGAATGGGCGGAAGAGTCCTTCTGATCGAGGATGAACCAAACATTATAGAGGCGCTAAGTTTTATTCTGTCGCGCGATGGCTGGACTGTGCACACACATTCTGATGGCGAAACCGCCATGCAGAAAGTGCGGGCATCTCCACCAGATTTGGTCATACTTGATGTAATGCTACCGGGGCGGTCGGGCTATGACATCTTGGTTGAGATGCGCAGCGATCCCGAGCTTGAAGATATACCTGTTATGATGTTGACCGCACGCGGCCAGACCAAGGACCGTGAAATGGCTATGCGCCTGGGGGCGACCCATTTTATGACCAAACCGTTCTCTAACGCGCAGATCATTGAGAATGTGCGTCAGCTGGTGAGCGGTTAACGCAGATGGCTTTGCCGCCAACGCGCTCGGTCTTTGTGGCCCGCGACTCGTACCGTTTGCGGCGGCTGCGCGATGCAGCCCGGCTCTTGCCAATATTGGGCGGCGTCCTGCTGATGATGCCGCTTTTATGGGCGCGTGGGTCCGAGGGCACTGACGCGCCGCTCTTTAACTCCTCGGCCTTGCTCTATATCTTTGGCGTTTGGCTGGTGCTGATCGCTCTGTCGGCGGTGCTGTCGCGGCGGTTGATCAGTGGACAAGAACCCGACGAGCCTATTGGCCATGCCGAGATGCCAGCGGCAGAAAAGCTGGCTGGGAAGACGCTACGCCACTTGCAGGGTTCGGGCGTTCAGGCTGATGCCTCTAACCTGAGTGCCACCAAAGCCGGGCAGGGCCCGGATGCTTGATTTCAACCTGCTGGTATTGGCGGCGATTGCCTATATTACCTTTTTGTTTGGTGTTGCTTTTTGGGCCGAACGCAGCGGCCAGAAAACCGGCAGCCGCTGGCTGCATTCGCCCATCGTCTACACGCTGTCACTGTCTATCTATTGCACCGCGTGGACGTTCTACGGCGCGGTTGGCTATGCTGCGCGCTCTGGGCTCGAATATCTGACTATCTATCTTGGCCCCTCGCTGGTTATGGTCGGCTGGTGGTGGGCGCTGCGCAAGCTGGTGCGCATTGGCCGCGCGCAGCGTATCACTTCTATCGCCGACCTTATCTCGTCGCGCTTTGGCAAATCAGCGGTGCTGGGCGGCATCGTCACCCTGATGGCTGTTGTCGGCGTTACGCCCTATATTGCCCTGCAACTCCAGTCCATTACCCTGTCATTTGGCGTGTTCTCGGCCGCCGCCGGCAATGCTTGGGCCGAGGCTGACCAAAACGCCGTCGCACTATGGTCGGCCGCCGGGCTGGCCGTGTTTACCGTATTATTCGGCACCAGCAATCTTGATGCCAATGAGCGCCATCACGGCGTGGTCATGGCAATCGCGGTTGAGGCCGTGGTCAAACTTTGCGCGCTGCTGGCGGTTGGCGTCTTTGTGGTCTGGGGCTTCGGCGGCGGTGTCGGCGAAACATTGGCCCGGATAGATGCCTCAGAGATCGCCAAATGGCAGCAGCCCGGTGGCCGCTGGGTCGGGCTGACATTCTTATCGGCGGCGGCGTTTCTATGCCTGCCGCGCATGTTTCAAGTCTTGGTGGTTGAGAACGCCGACGAGCGCCAACTGGCCATGGCTGGCTGGGCTTTCCCCCTTTACATGCTGCTTATCAGCCTGTTCGTGGTGCCCATCGCCGTGACCGGGCTGGGCCTGCTGCCCGACGGCAACCCCGATCTATTCGTGCTGACAGTGCCGCTGAGCCAAGGCAATGCTGGGCTGGCAACTCTCTCATTCTTGGGCGGTTTCTCATCGGCTACTTCGATGATCATTGTCGCCACCATTGCGCTGGCCACCATGATCTCCAACCATATTGTCGTGCCAATCTGGCTGCATTCTCACAAGGCGGGTGCTGTGGTTTCGGGCGATGTGCGCCGGATCGTGCTGCTGTCGCGGCGGCTGGCCATTGGCGGGCTGCTGGCGCTTGGCTATCTTTACTTTCGTCTGTCGGGCAGCGGCGAGGCGCTGGCGCCATTGGCCTGATCTCGTTTGCCGGGGTGGCGCAGGTTTTGCCGGTGATGCTTGGTGGGCTTTTCTGGCGCGGGGCGACGCGCATCGGCGCGGTCGTTGGCCTGCTGGCCGGGTTCAGCATTTGGCTGTGGACGTTGTTCTTGCCGGGCATTGGCATTGGCATCGTTATCTCTGAGACGGTCATGCAATCTGGGCCGTTTGGCCTGTCTTGGCTGCGGCCGCACGCCCTGTTTGGTATCGACGGGATCGACCCGCTTTTGCATGCGGTCCTGTGGTCGATGTTGCTCAATTCGGGGCTGTTTATTGCCGTGTCACTTTCAACCTTCCCGGCACCTATTGAGCGGTTACAAGGCGCGCAATTTGTCAATGTGTTTGAGCATTCAACCGGCGCGCCATCTTGGGTGCAGTCAGGGGCTGAGGCTGAAGACTTGCTGGTAATGGCGCAGCGGATTTTGGGCAGCGAGGTGGCACAAGCCGTGTTTCAAGAAGCGGCATCACAACAGGGCAAAGCCGGGTATTTGCCCGATGTCACCCCAGCCTTTATTGAGCTGCTGGAGCGCGAATTGGCGGGTTCGGTAGGCGCTGCCACTTCGCATGCGATGATCGGTCAGCTGACCAAAGGCGCCTCGGTCTCGGTCGAAGACCTGATCGCCGTGGCTGATGAAGCGGCGCAAAACCTCGAATATTCGGCCCGTCTTGAAGAAACCACGCAAAAGCAAAGCCGCACGGCGCGGGCCCTGCGCGATGCCAATGAAAAGCTCACCGCCCTGTCGGTGCAAAAGGATGCGTTTCTGACCCAGATCAGCCATGAGCTGCGTACGCCAATGACCTCGATACGTTCGTTTTCTGAGATATTACAAGAGGATGACGCCAATGAAGATGAGCGGCGGCGCTATGCCGGTATTATCCAATATGAAGCCACACGGCTGACCCGACTGCTGGATGATCTGTTGGATCTATCCGTGTTGGAAAACGGTTCAGTGGTGCTGAACAAACAAGCTTCTAGCCTGCGCGAAACGCTTGACCGGGCCATGGGCGCCTCGGCTTTGCGCGGCGCGTCGATCAAGATTATTCGCAAACGCCAAGAGGAAGAACGGCTGATCTACACCGACCATGACCGCTTGGCCCAGGTGTTTATCAACCTGATATCAAATGCCCGCAAATATTGCGATGCCGCAGCCCCCGAACTGCGCATTAAGTTGCGCCAGACGGCTGCCGGGCTGGTTGTTGATTTCATTGATAATGGCAGCGGTATTCCGCCCGATCAGGGGCAAGTGATATTTGAGAAATTTTCGCGGTTGGGCGACCAGCAAAAAGCCGGTGGGGCTGGGCTTGGCCTGGCCATTTCGCGCGAAATTATGGAGCGGCTCGGCGGCGCGGTTGATTACTTGCCGGGGCAGGGCGGCGCGGCGTTTCGGGTGCGGCTGCCAGAGGGCCGCGCGCCGTAGCCGCAAAAAAGCGGCAGAACCTGTCAAATTCGAACCGATTTACCGGCTATGTTAAGCCCGCGTTAACGGCGCGGCGGATATGAGAGTTAAGCGGCCAAGGGTGAGCCGTGGGAAATCACGGGCGCCATGACAGAGACGGCCGATCAATCAATTCTTAGCCGTCTGACAGGCGGCACCAGCCAAAGTGCTGTACCTGGCCCATCGCCAGCCCGCGTGTTGCGGATGTCGATGGCGCGCTCGGCACAGCGGGTGCTGGGGCTCACGCTTGGCGTGCTCGGCGTGACCGACAAAATCCTTGAGCTGGACGCCGCGCTGGCCGATATTCAACCTGAATTGATGTTGGTCGCGCTCAAGAACGCTGATGATGAAACCATTGGCCTTGCCGCACTTGATGCCGAAGCCCGCGCTGCCGTTGTTGAAATGCAAACCATTGGCATGCTGCGCGCCGCCAAGGCCGAAGAGCGCAAGATTACCGCAACTGACGCCGCCCTTGCTGTGCCTTTGCTCGACCAACTCCTTACCGATATTGCCGGCACTGCCGAAGATTCTGTGCTCGATGGGTGGGCCAATGGCTGTCATGCTGGTCGCCCGGTCACCGATGCTGATGCGGCATTGCTTATTTTGCCGTCTGGTAAATACAGGCTGGCAGAGCTGACGCTTGATCTGGGCGGCGACGCCCGGCAAGGTATATTGCTGCTGCTGCTTCCCTCCAAGACCAGCGCAAAAGGAACCAAACCGAATGGATCTGATGAACAAAGTTGGGAACAGGCATTGGAAACAGTTGTTATGACGGCACCAACTGATCTTTTGGCCGTGCTGACCCGGCTCAAGCTGCCGCTTTCTCAGATTGAAGGCTTTGAAATTGATCAGATGCTGCCGCTGCATGGCGTGACCGTGGCCTCGGTGCGGCTCGAAGGGCCGGGCGGGCGGGTCTTTGCCAAGGCGCGGCTTGGTCAGATATCTGGCATGCGGGCAGTGCGGGTCGAAGACCCCGATCCGCTAAGGATGACCGAGAACGAAGGGCCCAAGGCGGGTGCAACCAAGCGGCAATTATCGGGCAAATAGCAGCTCGTCGGCCACATAGATGCGGGGGAGAACCCACTGCATCCGTGCCGCGCCGACATCTCATAGACGAAGCCTAGTCAACACATTCCAGCAACATAGTGCCCGCACCCGTATTCGAGATCGGAATATGGTAGTTCTGGTTGAGCAGCTTCACATTGTCGCCCAATGCGCCGCGCATCATCATCCACATCAAGAATTCAGTGCCCTGCGCGCCCGCTTGGCGGACAAGCTCATGACGGCTGATCTTGGTCAGCTCTTCAGGCTCATGCACGATCTTTTCCATGCACATTTTGTCAAAGTCTTTGTTGATAAACCCAGCGCGCTCACCGTCTAGCTGATGTGAAAGCCCCCCCGTGCCGAGCACCACGACTTTGACATCATCGGGAAAACTCAAAATCGCTTTGCGCAGGGATTTGCCAAAATCCAGCGCGCGTTTGAGGGTTGGGATCGGGTGTTGCACCGTATTGGCGCTGATCGGGATCGCACGTGGCATAGCCGGGTTATTGGTCAGGCCAGGCCAGAACAGTTGCATTGGCACGGTAAAGCCGTGATCAACCGCCAGCTCTTGGCATGAGGTGATGTCAAACTCGTCTTCGACCATGCCCTCAATAATATGCCAAGACAGCTTTGGATCGCCGGGAAAGGCGGGCAATGTCGGCAGGCCCCAGCCCTCATCTTCGCCCGCATATTCATGCGCCGCGCCAATGGCAAATGTCGGCATTTTATCGAGGAAAAAGCCAAGGCCATGGTCGTTGTAGATGTTGATTACAACATCAGGTTTGACCCGCGCCAACCATTCGTGAACCGGCGGATAAGCGTCAAAAAACGGCTTCCAATACGGGTCTTGTTGCAAATTATTGGCGATCGCGTTGCCAACGGCCGGGATGTGCGAGGTGGTAATGCCACCAAGTAATTTTGCCATGGTTCAGTCTCCTGCCCGCAGTAGTTTTTCTTTGAATTCTTCGGTGGTTACGCCGGTTTGCTGGGCGCCTACATCTTGCACCGATAACTTAAAAATACCGGCGAATTTGGCGAGATAATAGATGTTGCCGCCCGCCGCGATCAGCGCCAAAACATTCTTGGCCTCGCAAGCCGCGATCTGCTCTTCGTTGAGGTTGAACTTGGCATAATAAGCCGCCGGATCGGCGACATATGCGTCGCGCGCATTGGCTGCGTTGAACGAGTAGCACATCTTATTGAGCGCATAGCCCTTCATCGCCATCTTGCCGTCGAACAAGGTGGTGCCCGGTATCGGCGTATGGTGGTCAAATTCTTCAATCGTTGTCATGTCGTATCCTCTCTCAGCTAGGCCCAATAAAGGCGCATAGGGTTATCGACGAGCAACTTTTGCCGTTGCTCTGGTGTGGGCGCGATCCGCCCGATGTGATCCACCAACAGGCCGTCATCGGGCATGTGGGATTTCATGTTTGGATGCGGCCAGTCGGTGCCCCAGATCACCCGGTCTGGGAAACGCGCAACGATATGCGCGCCAAATGCGACAGTGTCGTCGTAGGGCGGGCCGCCCGCTGACAGCCGTTCAGGGCAGGTGACCTTGGTCCAGATATTGTCATTCTCGTCCATCAGCCGAACAAAACGTTGAAAATCAGGATGGTCCACGCCTTTGGTCACGTCAGGACGGCCCATATGGTCAACCACAATCGTCGTTGGCAACTGGCGCAAGAAGGGCTCCAGCTCTTCAAGATCTTGGGCCTCGAAGTAAACGACGATATGCCAGCCCAGTGTTTTGATTTTTTCGGCAATGCCAAGGAAGACTTCTTTGGGCGTGTCATCGACCAGCCGTTTGACAAAGTTAAACCGCACGCCGCGCACACCGGCCGCGTCCATCTCAGCCAGCTCATCCATGGTGATGTCTGGGCCAACCGTGGCAATGCCGCGCGCCATGCCGCCAGATGATTTTACTGCATCAATCATGGCCCGGTTATCTTTGCCGTGACAGGTGGCCTGCACCACCACATTGCGGGCAAAGCCCAGATAGTCGCGCAATTCAAAGAGCTTATCTTTGCCTGCATCGCAGGGTGTGTATTTGCGCTCTGGGGCAAATGGAAACGCGTCTGCCGGGCCAAAAATATGGCAATGGGCATCTACCGCGCCGGCGGGCAGCACGAGGTCGGGTTTCTTTGGGTTGGGGTGAAATACCAGCCAATCGGAATCCATGATCTTCTCCTAAGATGCGTATACAATGCCGTCCATAAGCCGCCGCGCTGTGCGCAATATCGCGGCCGAACTGACTGTGCCTTTGGTGTCTAAAGTCGCGACGACGGTCATCTCGCCGGTCGGGTGCTCTATGGCCATGGAGCGGGTCTCGCCGCGGCCAACCTGCGCCAGTGTCGCGGCCGGACTGCCCTTGAGCAAACAGGCCGTGGCGACGCTGACCGCACCCAAAACGCCGATGGTTTTGTGGCAGCGATGTGGGATGAACGTGCGGGTTGAGATCGCGCCGCCCTGTTTTGGCGCGCTGACCATGGTCATCTTCGGCACGGTTTTGGCCGAAACATCGCCCAG
>JAESRD010000270.1 GCA_016764835.1 Paracoccaceae bacterium
CTGGCCCCATGAAGCGAAAACGCCGCTTATCGATCAGCTCTTTTGGCTCAATCTTGAGCGTCCCGGCAATCTGGCTGCGAAAGCCGCGTTCGGCCATCTCTGCGCTGGCTTCAATACCAGATGTGCCCGCCCGCAGCGCGGCCTCAACAGATTGCACATCATTGCCAATAGGCGAAATCACCCCAAGGCCAGTAACAACGACACGGCGCATATAGCTCTCCTAAATATCTGAACGATCAGGTTTTGGTTTGATCAAGTCTCGGCTTTGGCCAGTCCGACTTTCATATCTTTTACTTGGCAAACAACTTCACCGTCGGCCTCAATCCGGCCATCAGCCACGCCAATCGTCAGGCGGCGGTTGATAACGCGGGTAAAATCAACAAAATAGCGAATGATTTTGCGGTCAGGGCGGATCATACCGCTGAGCTTGACCTCGCCAACACCAAGGGCAAAACCTTGGCCCTGCCAGCCGCGCCAGCCAAGGTTAAACCCGGTGAGCTGCCACAGACCATCAAGCCCCAAACAGCCGGGCATGACCGGGTTGCCGGGGAAGTGACACTCAAAAAACCACAGGTCGGGGGTGATATCCAGCTCGGCGACCAAATGGCCCTTGCCATGCTCACCACCATCTTCGCTGATCTCGGTTATCCGGTCCATCATCAACATTGGCGGCAAAGGAAGTTGGGCATTGCCGGGGCCAAAAAGCTCACCGCGTGCGCAGGCGAGTAGGCCCTCTTTGTCAAAGCTGCTTGGAAAATCTGCCATTTTTCGCCTTATCGTTTCTCAAGGTTAGTTAACTTTGCGTCTATCATCCGGGGGCGCGCAAGGGCAATAGCGGGCCAAGTGTCGCATTAACGGCGATTTTTATTGTATCAGAACCCTTTGCCGCCGTAACATACGGCGTGATGATAGATGAAACACCAAATAACCAAACACCTTTAGAGCGCAGCACGAGCTGGCTTGCGGGCGGTGAAGTGCGGCCCACACGGCAGCGTTTGGCCTTGGCGACATTGCTGGTGGGCGACGGTCAAAACCGGCATGTCACCGCCGAGGGCCTGTTTGAAGCCGCATTGGCGAGCGGCGAAAAAGTGTCGTTGGCCACGGTTTACAACACGCTGGGCGCGTTTTGCGCCGCCGGGCTGCTGCGTGAGATCACGGTTGATGGCTCAAAGAGCTACTTTGACACCAACATCACCGATCATCCGCATTTCTACTGGGAAGACAGCGGCATGCTGTGCGATGCCCCGGCCCAAGAGCTAGAGTTTCGCCGCTTGCCCGGCGCACCTGAAGGCGCTGAGATTGCTTCGGTTGATGTCGTGATCCGGCTGCGGACGCGCTAAAGTTTAGCACTTTACGCGACCGTTATACTCTGTTCGGTTTACCCAGACTTGCGCTTTTTGCCCAAAATACCAAGCAGTGACTTGTCTGCCCGGCCCTTGGCCAGCCACGACAACGCAAATGCCCATATGCCTATCGCTTCGGCCCAAAAAACAAGGTTGTAATCCAACACCACGGCTTGCGCTACCGGCCCGCCTTTTAGTTTGAGCACAGAAAATACACCGATGAACAGCGCAGCCACCCAGATCAGCCGTGCACAGCCAACATATATCCGCCGCCGGGCCAAGTCTTTGGTTTTGGCGAATTTTGACAGGTTGATCTGCGCGAGGCAGGCAAAGAAGGTCAGCGCGCAGGCATAATGCACCAAGGGGCTACGTTCGATGCCAACGGCATATTGGCTGAGCGTCTCAACCTGCCCGTTCGGGCTTTCATTGGGGAACAGCGCGACGCCAAAGGCAGAAATGCCAGCGATCGTGGTGATCCAATTGTCCGAAAAACTCTCTCCGGGTTCGCGCACATAGCCGTCGTATGACACCAGAAAAACGCCGATGGCGAACATGGTGCCAACAAAGATGTCGCGCGAAAACGTGTGAAAGAAGTCGCTGATCGACGGCTCAAGATGTTGCGCGCCGAACAGGCCGGAGAATATGAGAATAAACGGCAATGCTAGTCCGAGATAGCCCAACGCTTGGCGGACCCGGTAATATGATTTGGCGGCATTATTGGCGCGGTGCGTCGCGGCTGAGCGGCGCTCCATAATTTCGTTAAACGTATAATGGTCAGACATGCAAAAGCGCTTTCGGCGGAAATAAGGTATTTGTGCGTCAAAGGAGCGCTTCGTCAAGATGTCTTTACGGTTCGTTTCGGGCGCAGGCTTAAAACCATTGGCCGGGCTCTATCAGCCCCAGATCGAGCAATTGTTGCGAGTGCCAGTCGAACGGCACTGAATTATGCCATTGGAATGTTTCAATATCATAAGTCGAGCCAGGGTTGCGCTTGAGCGCTTTGGCGGTGCGAAACGAGCAGATCGCGGCGGTGAGGTTGTTATGCCACGGGCAGGCAAATGTATTATACTCGGCGTCGTTAAAAGTGTGATCGTCCAGCAGCTTTAGTCCCGGCTTCGATTTGAAGATGCCAATCCGGTCTATGCGGCGGCGCGGCGTGGGGATGTGCTCTTCAAACCGCCAGCGCAGCCCGCCGTAAAAGTCGAGCTGGCGTTCTTTTGGGTGGTTGTGGTTGGCCGGGTCGGGGCGGGCCAGCGCGTAGTAGCCTGACTTATCCATATGCGCGTCTTCGAGCGACACGGCATTGGGGTGTGCCCAAAGGTCGGCTGCATAAAGGTCGATCACATAGGTCAGCACGGAATCGCGCCGTTCTTCGGTGGCAAAGGCGATCATCTCGGAGGCGCTGCGATGCTCGCAAAACGGATAGAACAGGTATTCGGCGTTGTAACAGTAGTAGAACCACACGGCTGGGGCGGCGGCGATGGTGGTGTTTACCGCGCCGAGCAGCGCGTTCTCGGCCGCCATGTCATGCAGCACCCGCACAACTTTGTCGCTCATGCCCAGCGGTTGTTCGATCTGGGCCGCGCCAAAAACCACCACATGTTCGAAACCGGCATCAATGTGATGGCGGATGGTCGTGTCCAGCTCAACCGCATCTTCGGCCAAGATTAGCGCGACTGGGCCTTTGACCAGCAGCTGGGCTGCTTGTTTGGCGAATGCGCCGAGAGTGTCGAATTGCATGTGCTTTGCCCGAGTGTTGTCGCTTGCTGCGCCGAATGTTGCACTGTTATTGTTGTTGCGCCCGTTGGCGCAAAGAATCAATGAATTTGCCTCGCATTGCAAGCGGCGCTTTTCGGCGTTAGACCGCTTTTGCCCAAAGTCCGCCCCGATATGCCCGAAATGAGAGTTTGCACCATGACCAAAGAGCCCAAAAAGCTGTTTATCAAGACCTTCGGTTGCCAGATGAATGTTTATGACAGTGAGCGCATGGCCGAAGCGCTGGGCGCGCGCGGCTATGAACAGACCGACAGCGCCGATGACGC
>JAESRD010000271.1 GCA_016764835.1 Paracoccaceae bacterium
AAATCCTGAGCCTTTCCCAACGTACGATTGATTCCTATGTGGCTTCAATGTACAAAAAAATGGACGTGGTAAACCGCGCTTCAGCAATTGCGCTTGCTTGCCAGGCTCAAGTTATCTAACTAAAATACTTTCGTTTTCTATATTTTGTTTGCAGCTTTTCGGCTGTTTTTTTGCTGTGCAACATCGCAAGTCACAGAAATATTTGCGTTTTTAAAAAGCAATACCGTATTTATACCGTATTGTGGCTCACCCCCCCCAAATTGTATTGCTGTCCTTGTCTAAAACGAGGAGGCCCGGGCTATACCAGCTACGCGTCATTGACCGATCTTGGCTGGCGGTTTCCGATCTTCAAAGACCTTGTCAAAGTGCTCAACAAACATGTGGCCGCATTTGCCAAAGATTTAGAGTTCGATCTTGATGGTCGCAAGCTTAAGCTCGACTCGCTGTGGATCAACATTCTGCCCGAAGGCGGAATTCACACATCGCATATTCATCCGCACAGCGTGATCAGCGGCACGACTTATGTGAACATGCCTGACGGGGCCAGCGCGCTAAAACTCGAAGATCCGCGCTTGGCAATGATGATGGCCGCGCCCGGGCGCAAGAAAAACGCCCGCCGCGAAATGAAGAACTTTATCTATCTTCAGCCAGAGGTTGGCGAAGTGCTGCTTTGGGAAAGCTGGTTGCGTCATGAAGTGCCGCTAAACATGGCCGAAGACGAGCGGGTGACGGTGAGCTTTAATTATGGTTGGGGCTAAGCGCCCCACATGAAAGTATGCGGCTAAGCGCCCCACATGAAAGTATGCGGCTAAGCGCCCCAGCTAAAATGCTTGGCAAAGCGCCCAGCCATTAAAAAGCAATCACCCGTCTAACTTTTGGCTGCATCCAGCATCGGCCGCATAGCTTCAAGATCATAGCCACCGCTGGCCGCCGCTGCGAGGATCTCATCGGTCGGCATGGTCGCGGCATTTGCCAGTGACCAGAGCATGGTTGAGCGGGTGCCACTGGCGCAATAGGCAAGAACCGGGCCGGGCGCGTCCATGGCTTTGCGCTGAATACCAATGCGGGCCTCGTCCATGGTTGGCCGGGTCACCGGGTTGGCGACGAAGATCAGCCCGGCAGCTTGCGCGGCCGCCCGCATGGCTTGCATTTGCTGTGGTGCGGCGATCTCTTCATCGGGCCGGTTGCAGATGAGAGTCTTAAAACCAAGCGCGGCGACTTGCTCCAACTCAGACGGGTCAAGCTGCGGCGCAGCGGCATAAGCGGGGGTGATTTGGCGAATATCCATCAGCAATTATTAGCGCTGTTGGCCAGGTTTTGCCAGTGCGCTATATGACATATCTCATAGTTGATATGTAAATGCTTTCGGACTATGCTGTGGCCATGGAAAATACCAAAAATTTTGTCGCCAATATGGACCCGCGGGCCATGGATAAGGCGGCCGATGAGGCGGCTGAAATGCTCAAAGTGCTGAGCAACCCGGCGCGGCTGCGGCTGCTCTGCGCTTTATTGCCGGGAGAGCTATCTGTCGGCGAGCTGGAGTTGGTTCTGGGGGCGAGCCAATCTTATGTCTCGGGCCAATTGGCGCGGATGCGGGCTGAGGGGCTGGTTGCTGCCAGTCGTGACGGGCGGACCATTCGGTATCGGCTATCAGACCCGCGCATCGGGCTGATACTTGAGCGGCTCTATGCCGTATTTTGTCCGGTAACTGAGGCAGATGCCCCGGCTGCCTAGGACAAAAATATCCCAACCACGACGAGCATTAGCCCAAGGAACGACACAGCCAGCGAGCCCAAATTGACCGGCAAAATTTTGCCGAGCTTAGCGCGCAGGTCTGCGTCGCTCATTTGGGCTTTTTTGGCCCGGATCACGGCGATCAGGCTATAGATGATGCCGAAAAAGCCCAGCACGGTCAGCGCCATGCCGATGAATGTCAAAATAGCCACGCCAGATCCTCTTGCTGTGTTATTTGCCCCTAACCCGGTAGGCCATGTAGAGCAAGCCTTGCGTAACTTACAACGCAGCTTGGCGATTGCTTATGCGCTGCCTGCGGGGCATATAGGCAAAGATTTCGGCATAATGCCGGACCAACGAGCAGAAAAAACTAGGAGCCACTCATGAGTGACGAAACATCATCATCCAGCGTCGCCGGCGCAGAACTGCGTCAGTTTATTGAGCGCTATGAGCGGCTCGAATCCGAGAAAAAAGACATTGCCGAGGCGCAAAAGGAAGTGATGGCTGAGGCCAAGGGCCGGGGCTATGACACCAAGGTCATGCGCAAGCTGGTGGCGATGCGCAAGCGCGACAAGGATGATCTGGCTGAAGAAGAAGCAATTCTTGAAATGTATATGGCCGCACTTGGTATGTAGCGCGGGGCATGTAATTTTGGGGCAGGCAGTGCGCTGCCTGCCTCTCTTTAGGTTGATTTCTCATTCACCCGGTCGATCAGCGCTTGCCCGGTCTCTTTGCGCTCCGTGTAACGGTCAACCAGATAATCGGCGCTGTCACGGGTCAGCAAGGTGAACTTCACCAGCTCTTCCATCACATCAACCATGCGGTCGTAATTGGGGGACGGTTTCATCCGGTCATCCTCACCAAACTGCAAAAACGCTTTTGGCGTGGATGATTGGTTGGGGATGGTCAGCAGACGCATCCAACGGCCCAGAATGCGCAGCTGATTGACGGCATTAAAGCTTTGCGAGCCGCCGCAAACCTGCATTACCGCCAGTGTTTTGCCTTGCGTCGGGCGCACAGCCCCCAGCGAGAGCGGGATCCAGTCGATCTGCGCTTTCATAATGCCGGTCATGGCACCGTGCCGCTCGGGCGAGCACCAAACCATGCCCTCGCTCCATGTTACCAGATCGCGCAGCTCTTGCACTTTAGGATGCGTGGCTTCTGAATCGTCGGGCAGGGGCATGCCGCTTGGATTATATGTCCGGGTTTCTGCCCCGAATCCGCGCAGAACGCGGGCGGCTTCTTCGGTCATTAGCCGGCTAAACGAGCGGGCGCGCAGCGAGCCGTAGAGCAGCAAAATGCGCGGCGCATGTGTGCGGCGCTGCGCCGGAAACAGCCGCGCAGTGTTGATGCCATGCAGATGCTCGGCTGCGATGTTTGGCATGTCGGTCATTTAGGTATCTCCTTGGGCCAACGGGCGTTTTGTGGCTGCCGGTCCGGTGAGCAGATCACAGGAGTGCCGCTCAGGCGGCGACGAAGTCAATATCGTCGCGTTTGGCAATCTCAAGAATATCATTCTCGTAGCGGTTTATCAGATCTTCGATCAGGGCCATGTCCCAACCCGGCAGATCAACCTCTTCTTCGATCTCATCGGCCAGCGCATATTTATCGAGGAAGGCGGCAATGATCCGGCGCAATTGCAGATCACTTTGCGGTGGATGCGTGGTCAAGTAGCTTTCAAACCGGCCCATGCCCTCGGTCGACATGATGGTGCTGAGAAGCGCGTAATCTCCGATCAGCGGCAGGTCAGTGGCTGTGCGGGTGAAGCGGCGCAACAATGTGCTCCAGATCAGCGGCGTGTCTTCATTGCACCAAACGGTGAGCTTTATTGACGGAGCAGCCCGGCGGATACGCTCGATCACGTCTGACCACAGCACTTCACGCGGGTCTAGCCCCCCCATGAAGTCAAGAAAACCGCGGGTGCGGGCTTGGGCAAACACGGCCGGAATAAACGTCGCCGGGTTGCGCAGGCTGATCAGGATTTCCAGCTCATCATCGGGAAACAGCGATGCCAGTGCCTGCACTTTGGCAGTAACCGGCTCATAGAAGATACCGCCCTCAAACACCCGCGTCGGTGTACAGATAAAGGCCGGGTTGCTCATTACCAACCGCGCTGTCTCGCTGTCGTCAAGAATTGCATCAAGCAGCACGTCGCGCGCGCCCGCTGCCGGGGCCATGCCGCCGAGGCTTTGAATGGTCTCTCGAATAAGCCGCCGGTAACGGCCATGTCCCGGCACGGCCACGCCGTTATTGGCCAATACATCGCTGTTTCGCAACAGAGATTTGATAATTTTTTCACCATCTGTGCAATGGGCGCCGATATGGGTGACTATCTGCATTGAGAGACTATCTGCATGTGCTGGTTCTGCCTGACGCGGTTTTTTTTGTTACTGGGTATCCTGCTGATACGGGCCAATATAGGCGGTTTTCTGGACAGGGGAACCGCTTTCGGTTAGCGCAGGGCAATGACAGATGAAATCGCTCAGATAATCCAGCAGAAACGGCGGCCATCCTGGCGCCGCGCCGGGCTTTGGCCGATCGGGGCCGGGCTGATTGCGGCCTTGGTGCTGATGCCGGTGATTGCGGTGTTGTGGTTTGCCGCCAATCCAGTTGAAAACATCTGGCCACATCTGATTTCAACAGTTTTACCGCGCTATACGGCCAATACGCTGGTGATGATGGCCAGCGTTGGCGCGCTGACGGCAGCTGTTGGGACCGGGGCCGCTTGGCTGGTGGTTATGTACAAGTTTCCGGGCCGTGGCTGGCTGCAATGGGCGCTGCTGCTGCCCTTGGCTGTGCCTGCCTATTCGGGTGCCTATGCCCTGGTTGATTTTCTCGAATATGCCGGGCCGGTGCAGAGCGGATTGCGGGCGATATTTGGCTGGACCTCGGCCCAAGATTATTACTTCCCACATATCCGCACGCGCGGGGCGGCGGTGCTGGTGATCAGCGCGTCGCTTTATCCTTACGTCTACATCTTGGCGCGGGCGGCGTTCAAAGAGCAGTCGGGGGCGACATATGAGACGGCGCGCGCGCTTGGGGCAGGGCCGTTGGGCCTGCTCTGGCGTGTTGGCCTGCCGCTGGCCCGCCCGGCTATTGCCGCCGGCGTGGCCGTGGTGATGATGGAAACCGTCAATGATTTTGGCACTGTCGACTATTTTGCCGTGCAAACGCTGACCACCGGGATCTTCACCACTTGGCTACAGGCGGGCAACCTTGGTGGGGCGGCGCAGATTGCCAGCTGCATCTTGGTGTTGATCATCTTTTTGGTTTTGCTCGAAAAGTTCAGCCGCCGCAAAAGCCGGAGCTTTTCTGGCGCGCGTGGGGTGCGGCCCGTGGTCGCCCGGCCGCTAAATCCATCACGCGGGCTCATGGCCTCTGTTCTTTGCCTCGTGCCGCTGTTCATGGGCTTCTTGCTGCCCGCAGGGGTTTTGCTCAGCCATGCGCTTGACGCGCAGCAATGGGCCGCGCCGGGGCTGCTGCGGGCACTGAGCCATTCGGTCAGCGTTGGCGCAATTGCCGCCAGCCTGACCGTGGCGGGCGGTGTGTTTGTGACCTACGGCGCGCGCCTGTCAGGCCGACGCCTCCCGGCTTTGCTCCTGCCAATCACATCAATCGGTTATGCGGCCCCCGGCGCGGTATTGGCGCTCGGTATTTTGGTGCCGCTCGCCGCCCTGGACAACCGCGTGGCCGACTGGGTTCTGGCGCTGACTGGCCATGATCCCGGACTGATTCTCACCGGAACATCATCGGCGATTGTTCTGGCGTATTTTGTTAGATTTTTTGCCATTGCCCAGGGCGGGGCTGATGCAGCACTTGGCCGGGTGCCGCCAAGCTTGGCCATGGCCGCCCGCTCGCTTGGCCGCAAGCCAGGTAATGTGCTCAGAACGGTGCAAATGCCGCTGATGAAATCGTCGTTGACTTCGGCGCTGTTGCTGGTTTTTGTGGATTGTATCAAGGAGTTACCAGCCACGTTGTTGCTGCGCCCCTTCGGCTATGAGACACTTGCAACCCGCGTCTACGCCAAGGCCAGCTTAGAGAACCTAACCGACGCCGCACCGGCCGCGCTGACGATAACGGCCGTCGGTTTGGTGGCTGTTGGGCTGCTGGCGCGTTCTTCGCGTTGATTTGCCAAATGTTGGGCTTGCCATGGTGCAACAGCGCGGGTAAACGCAGCCGCAGTGCCCCTATAGCTCAGCTGGTAGAGCAACTGATTTGTAATCAGTAGGTCCGCGGT
>JAESRD010000272.1 GCA_016764835.1 Paracoccaceae bacterium
CAGAGCCCGCTAGATGTGGTCGCTTGGCACGGCAATTACGCGCCGCTCAAATATGACTTGCGCAATTATTGCCCTATTGGTGCGATCTTGTTTGACCACCCCGATCCTTCGATTTTCACTGTTTTGACCGCGCCTTCTGGCCAGCCGGGCACTGCCAACATTGATTTTGTGCTATTTCGTGAACGCTGGATGGTGATGGAAGACACGTTCCGCCCACCATGGTACCATAAGAACATCATGTCAGAATTGATGGGTAATATTTATGGTCAGTATGACGCCAAGCCGCAGGGTTTTGTCCCCGGCGGGCTGAGCCTGCATAATATGATGATCCCACATGGGCCGGATAATGATGCTTTTGAGAAAGCGTCAAACGCTGACCTCGGACCGGAAAAGCTGGAAAATACCATGTCGTTTATGATCGAGACCCGCTTCCCCCAGCACCTGACAGATTTCGCCGCCAATGAGGCACCTCTGCAGGATGATTACATTGATTGTTGGGCCGATATAGAGAAAAAATTCGACGGAACACCGGGCAAAAAATAGCCCCCTCCTGCTTTAGTTTTCAAGGACATTTGCATGCCACTTCTCAAAAGTTGGTTGGCCTCAGCCAACATGACCGACACCGATTTTCCGCTGAACAACTTGCCATATGGCGTCTTTTCAACCGGGGCAGATGACCCGCGCTGCGGGGTCGCCATCGGCGATATGATCCTTGATATGGAAGCCGTCGAGGCGGCGGGTTTGATCGCGCTTGCCGAGATGGCGGTGTTTGATGTGCCCTATTGGAACGATGTTATGGACCTTGGCCCGCAAGACTGGGCCAGCCTGCGCAGCCAGTTGACCAAGATGCTGGCGGATGGCTCAGACAGCGAGGCCGCCGTCGCCCCAATGCTGGTGCCCATGGCCAATGCCACCCTGCACATGCCCTTCGCCGTATCCGAATATACCGACTTTTACGCCGGGATGCAGCACGCCAAAAACATGGGTGAAATTCTGCGCGGGTCGCCCGACCTGCCGGCAAACTGGCTGCATATTCCTATCGGCTATAACGGGCGAGCCTCGTCCGTGGTGGTCTCGGGCACGGCTATTCGCCGCCCTCTTGGCCAGACCAAAGCACCGGGTGCTGACATGCCCAGTTTTGGCCCGACAAAACGCCTCGATATTGAGCTAGAGCTGGGCGCAGTGATTGGCACCAGCTCAACCATGGGCACGCCAATAACTGTTGACCAAGCCGACGAGATGATCTTTGGCTATGTGTTGCTAAACGACTGGTCGGCACGCGATATTCAGGGCTGGGAATATCAGCCGCTCGGGCCGTTTCAGGGCAAAGCCTTTGGCACATCTATCAGCCCGTGGATCGTGACCGCCGCCGCCCTTGAGCCGTTTCGCACCGCCACGCCACCGCGCGAGAAGCAGCTGCTGCCCTATCTGAATGGCTCCAAAGACGGGCTATATAATATCTCGCTGGAGGTACTTATGCAGCCCAAAGGGGCGGCATCTGCCAGCACCATTAGCCAGACGAATTATAGCCGGATGTACTATTCTGCTGCCGAGCAACTTTGCCACCATGCTGTTGGTGGCTGCCCAATGAATGCGGGCGATCTTCTTGGCTCCGGTACCATTTCGGGGCCGACCCGCGCCGAATATGGCTCGCTGATGGAAATGAGCTGGGCGGCCAAAAAACCATTCACGCTAGAGAGCGGCGAGGTCCGCGGCTTTATTGAGGACGGCGACACGCTAACCCTGCGCGGCGCGGCCCATGGCGACGGTTTCAAAATTGGTTTTGGCGATTGCACAGGCACGATCTTGCCCGCGCTGACCTCCCCCTTCACATCATAATTCTAAGCGAGACATAACATGAGTAAAGCATTCGCAAGCGCCGGTGACATGGCTGAAAAGAAGATCACTTTCATTGAGGTCGGTGACGGGCTTTGGGCGTTTACCGCCGAGGGCGACCCAAATTCTGGCGTCATTATCGGTGATGAAAGCGTGATGATCATTGAGGCGCAAGCGACCCCGCGCCTCGCTAAAATGGTGATCGAAAAGGTCCGCAGCGTCACTGATAAACCGATCAGCCATTTGGTGCTGACCCATTATCACGCCGTGCGGGTGCTGGGTGCGTCGGCCTATAATGCGCCACAAATCATCATGTCCGACAAGGCGCGCGCCATGGTAGTTGAGCGCGGCCAAGAAGATTGGGACAGCGAGTTTGACCGTTTCCCTCGGCTTTTTCAGGGGCATGAAGAAATTCCCGGTCTGACATGGCCGACCACCACTTTTAGCCAGTCGATGACAGTGTATCTGGGCAAACGCCGGGTAGATCTGATGCACCTTGGCCGGGCGCATACAGCGGGCGATATTGTCGCCCATGTGCCAGATGCCAATGTGATGTTTACCGGCGATATCGTCGAATATCATTCGGCCTGTTATTGCGGCGACGGTCACTTTGCCGACTGGCCGGTCACGCTTGAAGCCATTCGCAAATACGACCTAGAGGCTATTGCGCCGGGGCGCGGCGATGCGCTGATCGGCAAAGACATGGTCAACAAAGCGCTTAATGCAACGGCAGATTTTGTCAGCTCGACATATGCGCCGATTGCCCGTGTAGCCCAGGGCGGCGGCACGCTCAAACAAGCATGGGAGGCCTGCCGGGCCGCCTGTGACCCGAAGTTTTCCGACTATGCCATCTATGAGCATTGCCTGCCGTTCAATGTTGCGCGGGCCTACGACGAGGCATTGGGCATAGAGACCCCACGCATTTGGACAGCGCAACGCGACAAAGACATGTGGGCAGCGCTACAAAGCTAGGCTGAAACATCCGGGGAGAAACACCATGCTCATTGACCGCTATTCACTGGCATTTCGCCTGTATCCATATGAGAAATCAGACGATCAGGCGTTATCCGCCCCGGTGCGCCACCCTGTTGTGGTGGTTGGTGGTGGCCCTATCGGTATGGCCGCCGCGCTTGAGCTGGGGCTGTCAGGCACGCCTGTTCTTGTGCTTGATGACCATGAAGGTGTCGGCCAAGGGTCGCGGGCGATTTGCTTTTCCAAACGGGCGCTGGAGATCGCAGATCGTCTCGGCTGCGGCGAGCGGATGCACGAAAAAGGCGTGGTTTGGAATATCGGAAAAATCTTTCATGACGACCGTTTGCTGTATGAATTCAACTTGTTACCAGAAGGCGGCCATAAGTTCCCTGCTTTCATTAATATGCAGCAACCCTATTTTGAAAAGTTCCTCGTTGATCAAATTCGAGCCGCGCAGGCCAAGGGCGCGCCGATCAAAATTCGCGGCAAAAACTGTGTCACGGCGCTTGAGCAGCACGGCGATCATGTTGCCCTTGATGTGATGACACCGGACGGGCCATATCAGGTTATGGCCGATTGGGTGATCGCCGCTGACGGCGCGCGCTCTCCTTTGCGCGACATGCTCGGGCTCGGCTTCGAAGGCCGGGTATTTGAGGATAATTTTCTGATTGCTGACGTGAAAATGACAGCTGATTTCCCGACCGAGCGTTGGTTTTGGTTTGACCCGCATTTCAAATCTGGTGCCTCTGCCTTGCTGCATAAACAACCCGATGACATTTGGCGGATAGATTTTCAGCTCGGCTGGGACATTGACCATAAGAAAGAGCTACAGCCCGAAAATATTCGCGCCCGCGTTGATGCAATGCTTGGCGAGGGCGTCGATTATGAGTTGGAATGGACATCAATCTATACGTTCCAATGCCGCCGCATGGATAAATTTCGCCATGATCGCGTGCTGTTTGCCGGTGATTGTGCGCATCAGGTGTCGCCCTTTGGCGCGCGCGGGGCCAATAGCGGCATTCAGGATACGGATAATCTAATCTGGAAGCTGAACATGGTGATTAATGGGATTGCCCCTGACACCTTGCTCGATAGTTACGATAGGGAGCGTGTCTATGGGGCGGTGGAAAACATCCGCAACTCCACCCAATCTACCGATTTCATTACCCCAA
>JAESRD010000273.1 GCA_016764835.1 Paracoccaceae bacterium
CATATGTTCCGCAATGATGCACTGGCGGCAGATGCGGCGCGGGTGTCGGAACAGGCGATGGATATTTCCGAACTTCTGATGATGTTGGAATTTCCTGAGGGTGCGGACAAGGGGCTGACTGTGGGGTATCACGCGGCTTGCCCGTTGCAGCATGGACAGCAGATAAAAACCTATCCCAAGACGCTGTTGAAACGAGTCGGGTTCAAAGTGGTGGAGCCAGCCGACAGCCATCTGTGCTGCGGCTCTGCGGGCACCTATAACCTGATGCAGCCGGTGATCTCCGGCCAGCTAAAGGAGCGCAAGGTCAAGACCTTAGCTGCTTTAGTGCCCGATGTCGTTTCGGCCGGAAATATCGGCTGTATGATCCAGATTGGTGATGCTACCGGCGCGCCGATTGTGCACACGGTCGAGCTGCTTGACTGGGCCACAGGCGGGCCAGTGCCGCCGGCGCTAAAGCAAAGCGCCGCTGTTTTGGACAAAATGCGCCGCATTCCTGCCTAACAAGCCCGCTATTCGCTCGTGTGAGCAAGCGAGGGCGCGATGATCAGGACTGTTTTCACCGGACTATTGGCCGCCATGTTGGCGCTGACCACACCGGCCAGCGCCCAGACCGCGCTGACCGCCATGCAAACATTTGACGATGCACGCGGCTGGGAAGCCGTCGGCAGGCTCGATATTGCTGGCAAAGGCTTTTGCACCGGCGCGTTGATTGCACCGGGGCTGGTGCTAACGGCGGCGCATTGTCTGTTCGACAGCGATACCGGCGCGCGGATTGACCCGGCCCGGATCGAGTTTTTGGCAGGCATGCGCAATGGCCGCGCCGTGGCCTACCGCAATGTGCGCCGCGCGGTCACCCACCCAGAATTTGTCATGCTTTCCTCCGAAGGCACCGAACGCTCGCGCTATGATCTCGCACTTTTGGAGCTGTCACAGCCTATTCGCCCGGCGCAGATTACCTCATTTGCAACGGCTTTGCCGGGCCGCGCGGGCAGCGATGTGGGCGTCGTGTCCTATGCGCATGACCGGGCCGAAGCCCCCAGCATAGAAGAAGTTTGTGGGTTGATGGGCGAGGCCGAGGGGCTGCTGGTCATGTCATGCGATGTTGATTTTGGCTCATCAGGCGCGCCGGTTTTCAGGTTTGAAAACGGCCAAGCGGTGATTGTGTCGGTGATCTCGGCCAAAGCCCAAATTCGTGGCGAGCGGGTGGCGCTGGGCGCTACTCTGGCTGGCTCATTAGAAATTTTGCAGGCCGATTTGGCCGCTGGCGGTGGTGTTTACCAAGCCCCTGCGCCACAACGCATTGGCGCGGCGGCCAATGAGCGCAATGATACGGGCGCGCATTTCGTGCGGCCCTAGCCGCATGACCAATAGTAGCTAGTCACATCACCATTAGTAGATAGTTGTTTGCGTAACATAGTGTACACTTATAGTGTGACGCAAGGGCTTGGCGCATAGCAAGACCCACCACCATTAGGCCGAACGGGCGCAAAACACATGAGAGAAGAAAAGCGAGCCGAGCGGCGCGCACAGATCGAAGCCGCAGCCTATAAACTGCTGCAAAAGAACGGCTATGACGGCACGTCGATGCTGGCCATTGCCAAGGCGGCCAAAGCATCAAACGAGACTCTGTACCGGTGGTATGGCGACAAGAACGGGCTGTTCAACGCCATGGTCGCCTCCAACGCCACGCTGATAAAAGCCAGCCTCTCCGAGGTGCTGGGCATGGGCGATGACCCGCTTTTGCGACTTAAGAACAGCGGGCCGGTGCTCTTGGCCATGTTGCAGGGCGCGCGGGCCATTGCGCTAAACCGTGCCGCCGCTTGCGACAAAACCGGTACATTGGGGCAGACCCTTTCGCGCGGGGGGCGCGAGGAGGTTTTTCCGATGATCTGCGCGCTGATGGCCCGCGCATTGGAGGCAGAGCAGATAAAAGCCCGCTCGGCGCAGGTGGCAGCGGGCTGGTTTATCGCGCTGCTGATCGGCGACCTTCAGGTGCGCCGGGTGATCGGCACAGCGCCAGAGCTGACAGGGTCAGAGATAAGCCTACGCGCACAGCTGGCCTTTGAAGATTTTATGAAGCTGGCCGATGGCAAGCTGCTGACCAAGCCCTAGCCGCCCTCTTGAAGCGACAGATATCTACCCCATATCTGAATGGTGCGGTGCCAAACGGGCCGCATGCCTAAAACAGGCCCTGTCTTCTTAAGAAGGGCCGCTTTTTCGGTATCGCTTTAATAAGGATAACCCTATGCGTAGCTATGATTTTGCCCCACTCCACCGGGCCAGTGTTGGCTTTGACCAAATCGCTGAAATAATGGACCGTGTTCTGGCCAATGACCCCGGCCAAAAGAACTACCCCCCTTATAACATTGAAAAAACCAGCGATGATGGCTGGCGTATCTCGATTGCTGTTGCCGGGTTTTCTGAGGCTGAGTTGAATGTTGAGCTGCGGGCAAACGCACTGATCGTTACCGCCAAGAAACAGCCAAGCGACACGGCGCCGACCTTCCTGCACCGCGGCATTGCCAACCGTGCTTTTGAGCGGCGCTTCCACCTTGCTGACCATATTCGTGTGACTGATGCGAGCCATATTGATGGCATGCTACATATCGATCTGCTGCGCGAAGTGCCTGAGGCTTTGCGCCCACGTCAGATAAGCATTGGCAACGGGCTGAGCGCCCAAAAGGTTGTCGAAGCTTAAACCAGAGCCACTGTTCACACATCAAGTCTCTTGCAAGGGCAGGCCGTTTGGTCTGCCCTTTAGCGTTTAGCTGGCATTTGCCTCGTTGAACCATTCGACAATCAACCGCCGCTCTTCTGGCACCATATGCGACAGGTTGGCCGGGGGCATTGCATCTGTCAGCCCAGCCTGAATGTAGATCTCGCGGGCCATGGCCGCGATCTGGGCCGGGGTCTCTAACATGACGCCATTAGGCGGCCACATCAGGTTTTTCCAAACCGGCTCGGCCGAATGGCACATCGAGCAGCGGCCAATGACAATATCCTGCACCGCATCAAAATGCTGAGCTTCAGCAAAGCGCACAGCGTGGCGCGCCATTGGCTCATCGTCGCCCGCATATTCAAACGCGCGCGGCGAAGACAGCCATGCGATAATGATGAACAGAACCGTGGCCAGCAGCCATGTCCAATGCGGGTTGCCTTTGCGCGCATGCACCGAGTTGAACCAGTGGCGGATGGTCACGCCGATCAGGAAGATCAGCGCCGCAATCAGCCAATTCCACTCGCTGGCAAAGGCCAACGGATAGTGGTTTGACAGCATGAGGAAGATCACAGGCAGCGTCAGATAGTTATTATGCGTGCTGCGCTGCTTGGCGATTTTGCCATATTTAGCATCTGGTTTGCGGCCGGCAATCAGGTCTGCGACCACAATCCGCTGGTTTGGCATGATGATGAAGAACACATTGCCGGTCATAATCGAGGCGGTGAAGGCGCCCAGATGCAGCAAGGCGGCGCGGCCAGAAAACACATTGGCATAGAAATAAGCGATGACGACGAGGATGCCAAACAGCCCGACCATCAGCACCGTGTTATTGTCGCCAAACCGGCTTTTGCAGATCTGGTCGTAAGCCACCCAGCCGACCGCCAGCGAGACCATAGAGATCAGCGCGCCCTGCCAAACGGCCATGTCGAGCACACTAGGGTCGATAAGAAACAGCTCGCCGCCGAGATAGTAGACCAAGAACAACAGCGCAAAGCCCGACAGCCAAGTCGCGTAGCTCTCCCATTTGAACCAGACCAGATCAGCGGGCATCTGTTCGGGGGCGACCAGA
>JAESRD010000274.1 GCA_016764835.1 Paracoccaceae bacterium
GCAAGGGCGGCGGGGGCGGTGATCGCTAAAAGCGCCAGAACAGTGCCCACGGCATAATAAATCGACATATGCTTGCCTGTGGTCAGGTAGCATAGCAGCCAATTGGTGCCGGACAGCGTGTCGGGATCAGTGCAAAATGAAAACATGTTTGGTGCGTTGGGCGGCCCAGAGGCTCTGGGCCGCCGCTACCGCATTATTCGTAGGTTGCTACACCTTCGCCAAACCACTCAACCAGCAGCGCATTGAGCGTGCCGTCGGCTTTCATGGAATCGATGGCATCGTTGAACTTGTCACGCAGCTCAGTATCGCTTTCGCGCAGGCCCAGGCCAACACCGCCGCCAAGCTGCACTTCGTCGCCGACAAACATCAGCGCGCCGCCCGAGGCTTCGACCAGTGGCGCAAGATAGTCATAATCGGCAAATACCGCGTCAACTTCGCCCGCACTTACGGCAGCAATGGTCTCGTCTGGGGTGGCGAACTCAACCAAAGTCGCGCCGCTTTCGGCCACGTAGCTGGCTTGAATAGTGGCTGTTTGAGCGGAAACAACGCCGCCCATCAGGTCAACGCCGTCAGAGGCTGCAACATAGGCAGAGGCGGCTGGCGGGATGTAATCATGTGTGAAATCAATGATTTCGTCGCGCTCATCGGTGATGCTCATACCGGCAATGATAGTGTCATAGTTTGAGGCGACGAGGTTGGGGATAATGCTGTCCCAGTCATTGGTCACCCAAACGCAAGTTAGGCCAGCGCGGGCGCAAAGCTCGTCGCCAAGGTCGCGCTCAAAGCCGTCAACTTCGCCATCATCATTGATGAAGTTATAGGGAGGATACGCGCCCTCGGTGCCCATACGGACGGTCATGTCTTGGGCCATAAGCGCGGAGCCTGCAAAGGCGAGGGCGGTTGTCGCGAGGATTAGTTTTTTCATGTTGTTCCCTGTCATTTATTAATTTGCCAGTTTTTGGATTGGCAGTTTTGGTTTTTGATTCCTGTGCGGAGTTAACCGCCATTATCGCCGCTACGCAACTGATCTAAACGGCCATCGGCCTCTATCACGTCGATCACGGCCGAAAATCGGGCGGCAAGGGCGGCGTTTTGCGGGGCAAAGGCGATAGCAGCCCCCCCGGCGAGATCTGTGACCGCGGCGCCGTATTGCAGTATATTATGCATGTTTGCCATTTCGCCCAGCCAGGCATTTGAGGCAAAGATAAGGTCTACCTTGCCAGAGGCCAGCGCTTGGATGGTTTCAATCTGGGTGGCGAAGGTGACCAAGGTGCCGCCGGTATGGTCGGCTACATAATCAGCATGGATAGAACCGATCTGCGCGCCGATACTGGCGGTATCTACTGATTTTGGCAGCGGGCGGTCGCTGGGGATAAAGGCAAAATAGTCTGGCTCGCTGCGGTAGTAGTTTCGTGTGAAGACCATGCGGGCGCTGCGCTCTGGTGTTGGGGACAGCGAGGCGAGGATTGCGTCGATCTCGCCAGCCTCAAGGGCGGCTTCGAGGTCGGAGAAGGGCATGATGGTCCATTGACAATCGAGCGATAGCTCGGCGCAGAGCAGGGCCAACATCTCCGGCTCTGTGCCTGCCAGCGTCCCGGCATCGTCTATATAGACACTGGGCGGAAAGGCACCGTCTGTGCCGAAATATAGCGTATCTTGGGCCAGCGCGCCGGTTGCAGCACAGCCAAAGGCGGCAATGAGATGCAGCCGTGCGATCATGCAGGGGCCGCTAAAAACGGCAAAGTCGCCGAGAGGAACCCGCGCAGCCGCTCGGTTTTGGGCGCGGTAAACAGCTGATCTGGTGGGCCCTCTTCGATAATTTTGCCGTCGTTGAGGAACACGACATGGTCGGCAACATCGGCGGCAAGCCGCATGTCATGGGTGACGATAATCATTGTCCGGCCCTCGGCGGCGAGGCTCTTAATCACCTTCACCACTTCTTGCTCCAACTCGGGGTCAAGCGCGGAAGTTGGCTCGTCAAACAATAGCGCCTCAGGCTCCATGGTCAAAGCGCGGGCAATCGCGGCGCGTTGTTGCTGGCCGCCTGACAGCTCGGCAGGCCAAGCATCGCATTTATCGGCAATGCCAACCTTGGCGAGATAGTCGCGGGCTGATTTTTCGGCAGCGGCGCGCTCACGGCGCAGCACGGTTATTGGCGCTTCCATGACGTTTTGCAAAACACTCATATGCGACCAGAGGTTAAACTGTTGAAATACCATGGCTAAGTTGGTGCGAATACGGGTGATCTGGGCGCGGTCAGCTGGGTGGCGCCCGTCGCCCTCACCGCGCCAACGCACGGGGTCGCCGTTGATAATCACCTCACCTTGCTGGCTGTCTTCGAGCAGGTTGCAGCAGCGCAGCAGGGTGGATTTGCCCGAGCCAGATGAGCCAATCAGCGCAATAACTTGCCCAGACATGGCGGTGATGCTGACGCCTTTGAGCACCTCTAAATCGCCGAATGATTTGTGAAGATCGCGGATTTCGATTACCGGGATTTGGCCCGGCTTCGCGGTGTTGGTATTCACAATGCTGATATTCCCGGTTGCTGTGCAGCGATTAGGACGCATTTTGCCGCCAAATGCAATGGTGCGCGCTGCGCCGGGACCCAAAGTCAGCCTATCTGAGCCAGCATTTGTACGGGTGCCGGGACGGCAGCAGCAGGCGCGGGTGGGAAGGCCATCCGGTCATAGTCCACATCCGGCAAATGCACGATAGCGCGCAGGCCCAGCCCGGCCGCCTGCGCTGGGCGCAGCGCGGTTATTGCCGCGCTAATGGCGGCAAAATACGGCGCCGGGTCGGTTTGCCCGGCGGTGATAAAGGTCATGCCGGGGCTTGACGGCGTGTGGCCAATGACCCGCACGGCACTATATGCTTGGTCGTATTGCTGCATCATGCTCAGGCTCATGCAATCTATTGCCGCAAGGTCGGCCGCGCCGCTGGCCACGGCGTGCAGGCTGGCACGGTGGCTACCGGTTTCAAAATGCGCGCCAAGCGCTACATTATGCGCCCGCAGATAGGCCCAAGCAGCCCCCCAGCCGGAATGCGACAGCGGCTCATTATAGGCAAGCCGGTAGCGGCCACAATCGGCCACGCTTTGTGCGCTGTCTGCACGCCGCACGATGAGGGCCGAACGGTAATGGCCAAGCGGGCAGGCGGTCAGGCCGTAATCGGCCACACCAATGCGGGTGACTTGGCCGGGGGCAAACAGGCGCAGCGGCAGATTGCAGATTTGGCCGAGGACCAGATCGGGGCTTTGCCAGCCGCTCAGCGGGGTTATGTCGCGGTTCAGCCTGTCAGGAGCGGCAATGCCGCGGGCGCGCAGGCCCTCGGCCACCAGCGTCCAAAACGCATCATGCGCGGCCCGGTTCTCGGGCCGGTCATACATTGGCAGACTGGCGATCAACTTTTTGGGCTTTGCTCGGATGTGTTTTGGGCGGCGGCTGCTAGCTCGGCGGTGACCCGGCGTCTGATCTCGTGGCTCTGCGTGTCATTGATGCCGAGCATTGGCGCGATCATCCGCAGCAGGGCGTTCTCGTCAGGGTCGCGGCTGCCATCGGCCAGGGCCACGGCCCAAGCGGCGGCGATAACGCTGTTGCGATCTTCAAACGGCACGGCGTCTTTGATGGCGCGGGTGAAGCGCACCGTGTCCGGGGCTTCGTGTTCTAGCACTTCGGCCTGGGCGCGCAGCTTGGCGGCGGCAACCGGGTCTAGCCCGTAGCGCTCGGCCAATATCTTGTCGATCTGGCTGATCTCAACGGCGGCGTAGTCGCCATCTGTTTTGGCAATGCGCACCATCAGGGCGGCGAGGGCAAGCTGCGCTTCTGGCGCGGGCAGCGGGGCTGACTTTGAGGTCAGGCGATCAAGAAGTTTTGCAAACATATCTGCGATATAGGCGCAACGAGGCGGCGGGGGAAGAGTGCTTGGTCGAATTTTGACCTATGCTGGTGGCAGGGCGTGCAGCTGGCCTTGGCCGATGGCCACGGCACTGCCTGCAATGCACACTTGTTGCAACTGGCCGTCTTGGGCGATGATGCGCAGCCTTATCTGACTCGGGCGGCCCATCTGCGCGCCTTGCAGCAGGGTGATGGTGGTTTCGCCGTTGGCTAGTGTGCCGCTGGCAAGGAACTGTGCGGCGAGGATGGCGCTGGCCGAGCCTGTTGCCGGGTCTTCGGCGATGCCGTCGCCGGGGGCGAACATACGGGCGTGGTAATCGGCTTGCGTGCCGCCTTGGTTGAGATTGGGCGTGTAGAGATAGGCAGAGTTGCAGCCGGTAGCGGC
>JAESRD010000275.1 GCA_016764835.1 Paracoccaceae bacterium
GTGTGCCGCAGGCGGACCAAGAGAGAATTGCGGGTGAGATGATCAAGGCGCTCGGCATTGCCACACCAGATGCGGACAAACCCGTCGGTCAACTTTCTGGCGGTAACCAGCAAAAAGTGGTGCTGGCGCGGGCCTTGGCCTCTCAGCCCCGTATCATGCTGCTTGATGAGCCGACGCGGGGCATCGATATTGGCGCGCATGCCGAGATCCTGACCCTGATCCGCAAGCTGTGTTCAGACGGCATGGCGTTGCTTGTCGCCTCATCTGAGCTAGATGAGGTCGTGTCCACATCAGACCGTGTTGCCGTGTTGCGTGACCGCAAAAAAATTGGCCAGCTGGAGGGGGAAGAGATCACCAGAGACAAAATCGTGTCAATGATTGCGGGGCAGGGCGATGAGTGAGCTGTTAACCCGCATTCGCGGCTCCCGCGCAATTTGGCCGCTCCTGGCCCTCGTCGCTATCTTGATTGTTGACGGGTTCATCTCGCCCAATTTCTTTAACATTCGCATTGTTGAAGGCCGGCTCTTTGGCAATATAATCGACATATTTTACCGCGCTGTGCCGACGGCCTTGGTCGCCCTTGGCATGGCGCTGGTCATCGGCACAAAGGGCATTGATCTGTCCGTTGGCGCGATTATCGCCATTGCTGGCGCTGTCATCGCTTGGCGGATCAAGGCAGGTGACCCGCATGGCCTGATCCTGATCTGGTCGCTTCTGGTGGCCATGATTTGCGGTGGCTGGAACGGCTTTTTGGTTGCCGGCCTCGGCATTCAACCCATCATTGCCACGCTCATTCTCATGGTTTCGGGTCGCGGCGTCGGCATGCTGATCAACCTGCTCTATGGCGGCACCAATCCCAGCTTTGAAAGCGCCCTTTTGCAAGGGCTATCAACTGGCAGCATATGGCTGATCCCCACGCGGATTGTTCTTTTTGCCGTCATCTTCGCTGTGCTCTGGTTTGTGGTGCGCAAAACCGCGCTTGGGCTGTTTGTTGAAGCCACGGGTGGCAATGCTGCTGCCTCGCAGCTCGCCGGGGTAAACGCCCGGATGATCACCTTTGCGGCCTATGCCATTTGCGGCCTTATGGCCGGTTGGGCCGGGATCATTTTGACCGCCGATATTCATACGTCAGATCCGGTGTCGGTTGGGCTATATATTGAGCTAGACGCAATCTTGGCCGTGGTTATTGGCGGCGGCTCATTGGCGGGCGGGCGCATCTACCTTGGCATGACTGTCATCGGTGCGCTGGTGATCCAAGCGCTGACGACATCCATCCTTATCTCCGGTCTGCCGCCCGAATATAACCTTATTATCAAAGCGCTCGTGGTGCTGTTCGTGCTGACACTCCAGTCAGAAAATGCCCGCCGCGGTATCGCAAACCTCTTCACCAGGAGCGCAAAATGAACAGCAAATACCTGCCCCTTGCGGCAACAGTCGCCGTGTTCTTGTCGATCTTCCTGATCGGTGGTGCGCTGTATAACAACTTTCTGACCACACGGGTTTTTGGCAATATTCTCGCCGATAATTCCTTCATTATCATCGCTGCAATTGGGGCCACTTTCGTCATCTTGTCAGGTGGCATAGACCTGTCTGTTGGCTCCATGATCGGCTTTGTTGGCATCTCCATGGCGGTGCTCGACAGCCTCGGCTGGAACCCATTGGCCACGGCCGCGCTTCTTTTGCTTTTCGGCGTGCTCTTTGGTGCATTCCAAGGCTGGGTCATCGACGCGCTTGATATCCAACCCTTCATCGTCACCCTCGCCGGCCTGTTTTTGCTACGCGGCGCCTGCTTTATGGTCTCGCTGGACTCGGTGCCCATCCGCCATGATTGGGTTGATTTCTACACTGACATCAAAATCCACCTCCCCGGCAAAGGCGTATTGCGCTCGTCCGCCTTGGTTATGCTCCTCTCGCTCGTTATCGGCATATACGTCGCTCATTTCACGCGCTTTGGGACCAATGTCTATGCGGTCGGGGGCGACCGCGAATCCGCGCGGCTGATGGGCGTCAATATCCGCCGCACCACAGTGAAAATCTACGCATTTGCTGGCTTTTATTCGGCGCTGGCCGGTGTGGTATATGCGTTCTACACCAAGTCCGGCTATCCGTTGGCTGGCTCAACGCTTGAACTCCAAGCTATTGCCGCCGTGGTTCTGGGCGGCACATTGCTCACTGGCGGCGTCGGTATGGTTGCAGGTACGCTTTTTGGCGGCATGATACTTGGCCTGATATCCACGTTGATCATTTTCAACGGTTCGCTAAATTCTGCGTGGATTCTCATCAGTTCGGGTGTCTTGTTGTTTGCATTTGTCGTAATGCACCGTTTTCTCGTCAGCTCGTTTGACGTAAAGAGCAACGGCTGACCTAAGGGACCGTGTTATGAGTAACAATGCAGGCCGCGCCGCGCCGCGCCAAAACAACCCGCTCTATATTGAGCAGACAACCGCCGCCACCAGTCTTGCCAGCAAGATTGGCCGAGAGATTGTCGGCGGTGCGTTTAAAGAACAGGCTGTGCTGCCCAATGAAATTATCATGCGTGGTCGTTACAATGTGTCGCGCACCGCCCTGCGCGAGGCTTATTCAAAGCTGACCGCCAAGGGGTTGTTATTGCCACGGCCAAAAGTTGGCACGTGTATTCGCGGCCGCGAACATTGGAACATGCTCGACCAAGACGTGCTGTCTTGGCATTTGCAAACGCTGCCTGCCAGCGACATTGCCGCCGATCTCTATGAGCTGCGCAAGATGATAGAACCCGGTGCGGCTGAGCTGGCGGCATTGAAACGGACCGATGCCGACATTGACCGGATTGATGCGGCTTTCGCCGATATGCGCGCTTTCTCGGGCAATGAGACAGATCTTGTTGACGCTGATTATGGGTTTCATGTCGCCATTCTTGAGGCGACGCATAACCCATTTATCAATGCTTTTAGTGCCTTGATCCGCGCGGCCATGATCTCAACATTTGAGCTGTCATGGCGCGGTGCGGAAATCATTAAAGAAACCAGGCTAGAGCAACACGGCGCGGTGGCTGAGGCTATCCGGGCCAAAAACCCGCAATTGGCCAGTACCCGTATGGAGCGCTTGCTCGAAGATTCCATGCGCGACGTGGAAGAGGCGCTAAAACACTAGCTGGTGTGTTAAAACGCTCACAAATGATCATAATTTTGCTTGATATTGATCATGTCGCTCTCTAAGGTAGGGTGTTATGAAACATGATCGCGCCTCAGATATCCGCTCATTTTTGTTTGAACATGGCCTGACACCCGTGCAAAAACTGGCCGAAGCCGTCGGCACATCGCTCGCCACCCTGCGGCGTGATCTGGCCGTTCTAGAGGAAAAAGGCGTGATCGAGCGCATTCACGGGGCCGCCAAAATCGCCGAGAGTGCGGGTATTGAAGTCGCCTTCGCGCAACGTGAAACAACCCAAATATCCGCCAAGCGGGCCATTGCCACCGCCGCCCTGCCCATGGTCACCCCAGATACGGTGATCTTCCTTGATTCCAGCACCACCGTGCTGCAACTCGCCCGGCTGATCAAACTGTCAAACATGACGGTGACAGTTTTCACCAACAGCCTCGCCGTGGCGCATGAGCTGATGGCGGCGCCGCATATCGAGGTCAATATGCTGGGTGGCCGCACCCGGGCACAGAACCTGTCAGTCATCGGCCCACTGGCTGAGGCTATGCTCGAAGAGCTGTGGTTTCACTCGTTGTTTCTCGGTGCTGGCGCTATTAACGCGGCCCTGCAAGTGTCGAGCACTGACGCCGACGAGGCCCGGCTCAACGCTGTTATGGTGCGGCGCGCCGCCACGACCTGCATTATGGCCGATGCCAGCAAGTTTGACCGACAAGCAACTTATGCGGTCTGCGATCTTGGCCCGCAACATGTGCTGATTACTGACAAGCACCCACCCGAAACCACCGGCACGGCTGGGAAACCACAGCTGATTATCGCCAACCGAAAGCAAAAAGAGGACAGGAAATGACCCCGACCGAATGCAGTATATTTGAACAGTTTGACTACTGGAACAAGGCAGCCATGCCCAGCCAACTCTCTGTAGATAAACGGCAAATCATCGTCATCGGCTGCGGCACATCCTACAATCTGGCCCTGTCCGTCGCCGCCGTGCTAAGCGCGCAGGGCTACCGCGCCGCCGCCGTGCCTGCGGGCGAATGGCTCTTGCGCCCGACCAGCTATGTGCCGCAATCGGCGCTCAACAATGTGCAGGTCATTGCCCTGTCGCGCAGCGGCACCACGACCGAGACCGTGCAGGCCGCCGCCGCCAGCCAAGCTCGCGGCCAGCATGTCACCGGCATCACCTGCGACCCCGGCTCACCGCTTTGTGCTGTGTCTGACGTGGCTTTCGAATATGAGACCCACCCGGCAGAGGGTATCGTCATGACCGCTTCGGCCAGCCTGATGCTGCTTGCTGGTTTTGCACTGGCCGGGCTAAAAATCGACGCGGCATTATCGGCCCAGGCCGCGGCCACGCTAAAGGCACTCGATGCGGTGCCAGTGTCAGACTACGCCGACCGCACGCATTTTGTATTTCTTGGCGGCGGGCCTAATTACGGTGTCGCGCTTGAAGGCGCGCTCAAGCTGCAGGAGATGGCGATTTGCTTCACCCAAGGGTTCCACCCCGGCGAATATCGGCACGGCCCGATCAGCTTGGTTGATGAGCGAAGTGCGGCGATCATATTGTACCACCCAGACACCGCGGTGCAGGAAGCCAAGCTGGCGCAAGAGTTGCGCGACAAGGGTGCGTTTGTGGTTGGCATGGGCGGGCCAGGCGATGTAACTGTGCCGATGTCGGCTGCTGGCGCGCTGGTCGCAGCTGAGGTTTTGCCGGCTTTGCAGCTGCTTGGCGAACGCTACGCCGCCGCTCGCGGGATCGACACGCAAACACCGCGACACCTTACCAAAGTTGTCGTTCTGGAGGACTAGAAATGGCTGTATCCGCAGCGCCACTGGCTGAATATTTTGGCCTTGTTGCCCAAGCGAATGCTGGGGAACATCACGGGCTGACATCAATTTGCAGCGCCCATCCGCTGGTTATTCGCGCCGCCTTTCAAGAGGCGCAAAACCGCACCGGCTGCGTGGTGATCGAGGCGACCTGCAATCAGGTAAACCAAGACGGCGGCTATACTGGCATGACGCCCAAAGCGTTTAAGGCTTTTGTGCTAGATGTCGCGCAAGAATGCGGTTTCGATGCCGGGCGGATATTGTTTGGCGGCGACCATCTGGGGCCAAATCCGTGGCGCAGTGGCTCGGCTGATGCGGCAATGGAAAAGGCGCTGGTCATGGTGTTTGACTATGCCAAAGCGGGCTTCGGCAAGATCCATCTTGATGCCAGCATGTCCTGCCAAGATGACCCAGTGCCGTTGGCCGACGAGACTATTGCCAGCCGCGCCGCACTCCTGGCCCGCGCCGCCGAGGCCGGGGCCAAAGCGGGCGGTCATCCGCTGCCGGGCTACATTATCGGCACTGAAGTACCGGTGCCCGGTGGGGCCACCCATGCACTGAGCACGGTGGCGTTGACCAGGCCGAAAGACGCCGGACAAACCATTGCCCTGCACCGCGCTGCCTTTGCCAAGCTCGGCCTTGCTGACGTGCTTAGCCGCGTGGTTGATATTGTGGTGCAGCCGGGGGTCGAGTTCGGCCATAGCGATGTTATTCGTTTTGATAGCGGCGCGGCTCAGAGCCTGAGCCAGTGGCGCGCTGGCAAAGGCGTGGTGTTCGAGGCTCACTCGACCGATTACCAAACCGCAGAGGCGTTACGCGCCTTGGTCGGCGGCGGCTTTGCCATTTTGAAGGTTGGGCCGGGGCTGACTTTCGCGCTGCGTGAAGCGCTATATGCGCTGGACCAGATTGCTGCCGTTTTGGTGCCTGACTACGCGCCCGGCACGCTGGCCGAGGCGATGGAAAAGCTGATGCTTGCTGAGCCGGGTAATTGGCAAAGCTATTACAGCGGCAGTGACAGCAAATTGCAACGCCACTTTAGCTATAGTGATAGGATCCGCTACTATTGGGGGCGGCCGGTGGCAATTGCGGCGGTTGAACAGCTGATGCAGGCTCTTGAGGGCCGCGAAATACCTGAGACGTTGATCAGCCAATATCTGCCGCGCTGCTATGATGACATTGCACAAAATGGGGCGGTGCTCTCAGCTGAGGACATTGTTATTGCGCATATAATCACTGCCATTGCCCCCTATTCATATGCTTGCGACAGGGCTGCGACAAGGGCGTGATTCTGGCTATTGGCGCGGATAATTTTCGCTGGCGTCAAATACTACGTAGGGTGAGTAATAACCTTGACATCGGGGCAGGAAGGCTGAAAGCATAAGGCTATGCGCCCCCTGAGCGGCCTTTCGGAATGCCGCGAAAGGAGCACCTGACCCGGAAAAAGATGTCGATTATGGATGAGTTTTACGTCAATCCTCTGACCAGCAAACACGGTCTTTTGCCAGATGATCTGCGCCATGAGGCCAAGCTATTGCGGCTTTGCGAAGACCTGCAAGCAAAGATAAACCTGCCCGTTTCGGGCCAATTGAATTGGTTCTTTTGCGAGAATGGCCTGAGCGAAGCGCAGGCTCTGGCCGCCGATTGGGCCGCTTGGCAGCCATTTGGCCCGCGCGATGTGTGGAGCAAAAAGCAGGGCCATACTTGGTTTGCAGCCAATGTTCAGGTGCCCGATGACGCCGCTGGCAAGACTTTTATCTTGCGCGTCACCTCGCAGTGGCAAGACCGGCTGGGCTCAACCGACCCGCAATGCCTCGCCTATCTCGAAGGCAAAATCCTGCAAGCGCTTGATGGCAACCATGACGAGCTGGTGATCGCCCGCAATGCGGTGCCCGGCGCAACTTATACTCTGATGATCAACGCGTTTACCTTCTTCGACCGGCCGCTGGTTGGCTTTGATGTGGCGTTTCTGACCCGCAATGAGCCGGCCGAGCAGCTGTATTTTGATCTGCAAATTCCGCTCGAAGTCGCCCTGCGCCTGCCGCAATATGATGCCCGCCGACATGCTATTTTGGCACTGATCGAGCAATCATTGCGGGCGCTGGACCGGCGCGACGGGGTGACGGAGAGCTTCCAACATTCGCTGACAGCCGCCACGGCGATTGCTGACGAGATTTATGCGCTGACCGACACCGAAGCCAAGCCGACGATTTCGGCGATTGGCCATACCCATATCGACATTGCTTGGCTCTGGCGCGTGGCGCATACCCGCGACAAAGCCGGGCGCAGTTTTGCTACAGCACTGGCGCTAATGCAGGAATATCCTGACTTCGTCTTCATGTATAATCAGGCGGTTCTGTTCGACTTTCTTAAAGACGACTACCCCGCGCTTTGGACTCAGATCAAAGAGCGCGCCGCTGCCGGGCAGTTTGAGATTGAGGGTGCGATGTGGGTCGAGCCGGATGTTAATATCATTTCAGGCGAGGCGCTGATCCGGCAGTTTATGTGGGGCAGGCGGTTTCATATGGAGCAGTTTGGCGTCACGCCAAAGGTGGTTTGGCTGCCCGATACGTTTGGCTATTCGGCCAATCTGCCGCAGATTATCGCCCGCTCGGGGCTTGAGTATTTTGTCACCTCAAAACTCAGCTGGAATGATAGCGACCGCCAGCCCTATGACACTTTCTTTTGGCGCGGGATCGACGGCTCAACCATCAAAGCCCAACTGATTACCACCCAAGATTTTGACAGCGATTTGACCTTTACCACCTATAATTCAAACCTATCGCCGAGCGAGGTTATGGGCGCGTGGAAACGCTACGAGCCCAAGGCGCTGAATGATGAGGTGATGATTTGCTACGGCTACGGCGATGGCGGCGGCGGCCCAACGCGGGCAATGATCGAGAGCGGCAGGCGCATGCAGCGCGGTATACCCGGCGCGCCAAATGTTAAGTTTGAGGGCATTGGCCCCTATCTTGACCGGCTTGGCCAGCGCATGGATGCCAATAAAGACCGGTTTCCGGTCTGGAACGGCGAGCTATATTTGCAATTTCACCGCGGCACGCTGACTTCTGTGGCCCAGACCAAAGCCAATAACCGACATGCCGAGCGGGCCTTGCGCGAGGTTGAATATCTCTGCGCTATGGCCATGCTTGACGGGGCGCATTATCCAAGCGCACAGATTGACAGCTTTTGGAAACTGGCGCTGATCAACCAATTCCACGACATTTTGCCGGGCACTTCTATTGCCGAAGTTTACCGTGACGCGCAGGCGGATTACGACGTTTTGTTTGCCGGTATTGCGGCTGAAACAAGCCGGGCTGCCAAAACGATCACCGGCGGTCTAGCCCTGTTCAACTTTACCGGCCAAGAGCGGCAAGGTGAACTTGTTGAAGTGGCCGATGGCCCTGACGCGGCGCTGCTTATGGGCGCGCAAAACCGGCCTGTGCAGAAGTTAACCCATGCTGACGGGCGGGTTCGTTTTGCAGCCCCTTGCGGGCCAGTGCCGCCGCTGGGCTGGGCCGCAGCGCAGATGGTCAAGCTCGGTGACCAGCAGGTGCAAAGCCCGCTCAGCGTCTCAACCACCCATCTTGAAAACGAGCTGATGCGGGTTGTTTTCGATGCTGCTGGCGAGATCACCTCAATCTTTGACAAAGCCCATCAGCGTGAGCTGGTAGAGCCGGGTAAAACCGCCAATGCTTTGGTGATTTACGAAGATAAACCGATCAATTGGAGCGCTTGGGATATTGACCGCTCATTTGACGAGCAGTTCTGGCCGCTGGCTGATATTGCCGCCAAGATCGAGGTGGTTGAGACCGGGCCATACCGTGCGGCACTTCGCATTGAACATGTCTACCAAAAGTCAAAGATCGTACAGGTCATATCGCTGCAAGCCGGGGCAAAACAGGTGGAGTTTGACAGCCATGTCGACTGGCATGAGCGCCAGAGCCTGCTCAAAGCCGCGTTCCCGTTTGACCTCAATTCTTCGGAGCTGCGCTCAGAAATTCTGTTTGGCCATGTCACCCGCATGACCCACGCAAATACAAGCTGGGACCAAGCCCAATACGAGGCCAGCATGCACCGTTGGGTTGATATGAGCGAGGCTAATTTTGGCGCGGCTTTGCTCAACGATTGCAAATATGGCTATGATGCGGTTGAGCAAACGGTGCGGCTATCCTTGCTGCGCGGCCCCATATTTCCTGACCCTGATGCCGATATTGGCACGCATAATTTCCGCTATGCGCTGATGCTGCATAATGGTGTATCCGACATTGCCCAAGTGGTGCGCGCGGCCGAGCGCTTTAACAACCCGATTGCCCTATTTGGCGAGACGGTGCCTGCTGCACCGCCCGAAGAGATTGCCAATAAGACATTCTCTTTTGCCGAAGTTTCCTGTGATAATGTGACATTAGAGACCGTAAAGAAGGCGGAAGACGGCGATGATTTGATATTGCGGCTGTTTGAGCATGCAAATATTCGCGCCGATACCACGGTCAGATTTGGCCTGCCTATTGCCAGTGTTCACATGGTTAACCTGATGGAAGATGAGCTGCGGCCACTGGTTGTGAAAGACAATGCCGTTGAGCTGAGCCTGCGGCCATTTGAGATTGTCACCCTGCGGATAACGCCGTCACATTAGCACGCAATCTTTGAGCGGCAAAAGGGCGGCGCCAATGGTTGACGGATCGCCGGGCAACGCGCTGGCAATATAGGTGGGCAGGCCAATTTCACGGCCATACCTGTCGAGATCGACCTCATCGCAGGCGGCAATGAGCAGCTCTTTGAGCGCGGCCGGGGCCTCGCCGCCAAAGACGATCGCTGTCGGGTCCATCGTCGCGCGCAAGGCGCGAATGGCCAGGTTAAGCTGCGGCTTCACTTCGGCGATCCAGGCTGTCACGCCGGGCCAAGTGGGGTCAAACTCGCGGTAAAGCTGGTCGATCGTGGCAATATGAATGCCGGCATCGGCCAGCCGCAACAGCAGCTCACCCAAGGCCGGGCGATGGCGGATTTGCTCTTGGGTATAGAGCCTGCCCATTTCGCCGGGGTTATTAAACCCGCCAAAAAACGGTTTTCCATCATAGATCAAACCACAGCCAAAACCGTCATTGAACGACAGGTAAGCGAAGCGCGAATGGTCCTGCCCCGCGCCCTTGAGCGACTCGCCAATTGCCCCGGCGCTGGCATTGTTCTCGACCCAAACTGGCATGTTGAACGTGGTTTCAAACAGCTCTACCAGCGGCGTGTTTGACCAACTTTCCAGCGGGGCAGGGGTGACATAGACATCTTCTTTGCCAGTCCGGTAGCCAGAAATAGCAACGCCAACGCCCAAAACCCGCTCACGCGGAATGTTGCTGGCTTCAAGGCTTTCAGCAATGGCGCGGTGCAAGGCTGGCAAAGCGGTTTGCCGAATTGTCGGGTCAATATCGATGTTGAGGCTGCTGACTTCGTTGCAATTAAGATCAGCAATGCTGAGGCGCACAGTGTCGGTATTTATTGAAATACCTATGCCAAACACCGCTTCAGGGTTGATCTCAATAACCGGGCTAGGCTGGCCGCGGCCCGAGATAACAGGCTGACCTATATGCAAAAAATTGCGTTCAACCAAACGGTCTACCAGACGGTGTACCGATTGCTGCGACAGATGTGTTTGTGCGGTAATGGTTGAGCGTGTGGTGCCGCCTTCGCGCCGCACCACGTCTAATATCGCCCGCTCATTCTGGTTGACGACAGTTGAATCACTGGTCCGCACGAGGCTTGGAGATATCAGAGGTTTTCTCGCCATGGCGCGCCGCACAGCCCTTTTGTCATGTTTAAAACTTGTACACTTGCCATAAACGCAGGTGCAATAGCCAGCGCCCCGCCGGGTGCTGGTTGCAAATTTTTGTTGCAGGAAGTCTTAACGTAGCTTAGTATATTAAATACCACACCTTGTGGGTTATAATAGCTCAGCAGGCTGATTGACGATAAAAGGGGGGATGGCATGAAGGCTGTAAGCGTCAAAAACGCTTCCATGCATTTCGGAGATTTTACCGCGGTGCAAGATGTGTCCTTCGATGTCGGCGAGGGCGAGTTCATAACGTTGCTCGGCCCTTCTGGCTGTGGCAAAACCACCTTGCTCAAGATGATCTCAGGGTTCTTGCAGCCCAGCTCTGGCATTATTGAGATCGGCGGCAAAGATGTAACCCATGTACCGCCAGAGCGGCGCGACACGGCAATGTGCTTTCAGTCCTACGCTTTGTTCCCGCATTTAAGCGTTGCCGATAATCTCCAGTTTGGCCTTAAGCAAAAACGCCTGCTCACGGCGGAGCGCAAACAGCGCTTACAAGATGTGGCCACCAAACTTGACCTCACCGCCCAGCTCGACAAGCTGCCCAACCAGCTTTCTGGTGGCCAGCAGCAGCGCGTGGCTTTGGGCCGGGCGCTGACCATGCGGCCAAGTGTGGTATTGTTTGATGAGCCATTGTCGAACCTCGACGCCAAGCTGCGGGATTCCGTGCGGATGGAGATTCGCAAAATCCAACGTGATTACAATCTGGCGGCGATCTATGTGACCCATGATCAGGGCGAGGCTTTGGCCATGTCAGACCGCATTTTGATCATGAATAATGGCCGCATTGAGCAGGCCGGCACCCCGCATGAGATTTATGGCACGCCAAATACTAGTTTTGTTGCCGACTTTATCGGCGATGCCAATATTCTTGATGCTGAGGTTATTGGCGAAGAGGGTGCGGGCCGCTGGCGGCTGGGCACGCAGATTGGCGAGCTGATCGCCGCGAGCGCCGCGCCGCCCGTGGCCAAAACCCTTAAAGTCTGTTGGCGGCCCGAAAAGGCCCAGTTCGGCCCCGGCACCGAGAATACCATAACCGCCGACATCACCCACCGCGCTTTTCAGGGCAACTACACTGACCTGTTTGTGATGATCGCCAGCGCACCGCAACGGGTGCAGTGGCGCGACAATGCCGTGGGGCTGGCTGACAGTCTGACTATGCATATCCGCCCCGAAGACATTATCTTTCTTGAGGCCATAGCATGATCTGCCTCGCGGAGGCAGGCTCATGACCTGGCGCAGCTGGCTCAAGCTTGGCCTCTTGCTGGCCCCCGGCCTTGGCCTGATCTTGGTCTTCATCGGCTCGGTGGTCTATATCGCCATCGCCCAGTCATTTGGCCTCTTTAGCCTTTCGGGCGAAAGCGAGTTCTCGCTCGAATATTGGTCGCGTATGTTTGAGCGGCTGACCTATAACCGCGCCATCGGCTATTCGCTCTATGTTGGCTTTGCCAGCGCGTTCCTCGCGGTGCTTTTCGCCTACCCGCTCGCCGTCTGGCTGCGCCGCCCATTCCCCGGCTCGTTGACCATTAGCGCCGTGCTCAAAGCCCCCTTGCTGGTTCACGGGCTCGTCGCCGCCTTCCTCTATGTCAACATCATTTCCTACCACGGGCTGGTCAACCAGATCATGCAGGGCCTTGGCATCTGGGACGGCCCACACCGGCTGCAAAACGACAGCCGTGCCATTGGCGTGCTCATCCTGCAAACGTGGAAAAACATGCCCTTTGCCCTGTTGTTACTGGTTGGCTCCGTCTCGGCCATCTCTGATGATGTGCTTGACGCGGCGGCTGATCTTGGCGCAGGCCCCTTTGCCCGGTTTCGCCGTGTGATTGCGCCGCTGTCGGTCTCGGCCACCCAAGCGGCACTGGTCATTGTCTTCGTCGGCGCACTGGCAGACTTCTCTTTCCAAGTCATTGCCGGGCCTGTCAACAAACAATCATTGTCGCAACTCATGGTGTTTTTCAAAGGCTATGGCCGCTGGCATGACGCCGCCGTGGTTGCCGTTACACTGATGGGCCTCGGCATTGCCGGCTCAGCCCTGCTGGCTCTTGTCAGCCGGTTTATTCTGCGCGGAGGCCGTCTGTCATGACCCGCCTCAACCTCAACAAAATCTTGCTCTGGGCGCTGTTTGGCCTCTGCGTCATCTGGCTTGTGATCCCGTTTACCATTGCCATCCTATGGTCGCTGGTCGATCCGTCGCAGCCATGGACGCCTGACCACCTGCTGCCGCCGTCAATGTCGTTCTACCGCTGGGGCTATTTGTGGGCGCATAGCTCGCTCAAAATTGCCATGTTCAACTCCTATATGTTGGCCCCCAGCGTGGCCATCGTCACCCTGACCCTCGCCATGCCGACAGCCTATGCGCTGGGGCGCATCAACTTCCCCGGCAAGGAAGTGGTCAAACTGCTGGTGCTGTTGCCGCTGGTCGTGCCGGGCTTTGTCACCGCCATCTTCTTTACCGCCATCCTGTTCCAGCTTGGCCTCAACGCCTGGCGCTTTGGCGCAATCCTGTTCGCCCATTCGATCCTGTTTCTGCCCTATGCAATCCGCATCATGTCGGTCAGTTTTGAAACCGTGCGCCAAGACCATATTGACGCCGCCCGCGACCTTGGTGCCTCAACATTTGAGCGCTGGAAAGTCGCTTATATTCCGGCCCTTAAGCCCGGCATCATGGCCACTTTGCTCATCGTCTTCATCTATTCGATCGAAGAATTCGCCATAGCCTTTATCGTCGGCTCGCCGAATTTCACCACCATTCCGACGCTGCTATTCACCAATTTGGGGGCCAACTTTATCCGCCCAAATGCGGCAGTGATCTCCCTTATCCTCGTCGTGCCCAATGTCATTCTCATGCTGTTTTTGGAGAGGTTGCTTCGCAGCGCCAATCCGGCGCTCAGCTCGGGCAAAGGCTAGGCGTGGATAATAACCCAACCAAGAAGGAACCCGACCATGTTTAAGAAACTGATCGTAACGGCCATGATCTCTGCCATTGGCACGACCGCTGCGCTGGCAGATGACCTGTCCTCGATGTCATGGGATGATATCATGACGCAGGCCCAAGAAGAGGGCGAGCTTACCTGGTATGTTTGGTATTTTCAGGATGATTTCCGCGCCGCGGTGGAGGTATTCGAGGAAGAGTATGGCATCACCGTTACTATCCCCGAAGGCACTTATGGCGGCAACCTCGACAAGCTGATCGCCGAAGGTGGCCGCGACATGGGCGACATCGACGTGATGTCACATGGTTGGAACGCGTTGTTCGATATGGACATGACCGGCACCTATATGGACCTCTCCGGCCTGATCCCAAATGCCGA
>JAESRD010000276.1 GCA_016764835.1 Paracoccaceae bacterium
CGGTCGAGAGCCAGTAATCCATGAACTGGTAAGCCAGCGCTTCATTGCCATTATCCTTGGTCATGACCATAACGTTCATGCCGCCGGTCTGGCCCTCGATAGGCTCAGCCCAAGCGAAGGGCAGATCGGCGCCAGAGAACCGGCTCCATGCAAAACGGCCAATAGGGGCTGCGATGACTTCTTCTTGCAACATCAATTGTGCAAGCTCGGAAGAGCGGTTGTAGAAGGTGACGATATCATCGGCATGCGCGCCGACAGCGCCAATTGTCGCGGCAAAGCTGATATCATTGTTGCCAAGAGCTATATCGAGCATGTGCAGCGTAAGCGGCCCTTGGGTGCCGGTAATATTTGGCAGCGCCACCCGCCCACTTAGATCGTCCGATAGCAGATCAGCCCAGCTGTTAATTTCGACCAAATCAGAGCGGTAAACAATGGAGGTCGCGTAGAAGCCGTAGCCAACCGCAAAGTTGCCGCCGATAGGGTCTTGGGCGGAGGCGTATAGGTCGCCGTGGCTTGGGATTTGCGACACGTCCAGAGGCTGCAACAGGTCTTTGCGGGCAAGTGCGAGGGCGTCATGAGCAGACATGACGGCCATGTCGATGACAGGATTGGCGGCGTTTGCTTCGATCTTGGCCATGCGCTCGACGCTGTTGCCGGTCTCGATAACCACGTCGCAGCCGCAAATCTCTTCAAACGGGCCAAAGACGGCCTCGGTCATGGCATCCATGCCGAAAGAATAGACTGAGATTGTCAATGTATCTTGCGCCATAGCGGCACCCGTCACGAGGCCCAGAGCGGTGCTGAGAGTGAGAAGTCGTTTCATTGTTTTCTCCTTGTTGGATTGCGGTTTAATGGGGAAGCAGGGCCCGTCGACTCGCGATGGGCGATGGTAAAATCTACGATACTGCGCCTGACATCTTGTCCGTTTTGGCTCAGGATTGCGTTGAGGCAAGCGACCGAGCGGCGCGACAGTTCCGCCGTGTCGGGAACGATAGATGTCAGGGTTGGGCGCACGGCCTTCGCCAGAGGAAGGTCATCAAACCCAATCACGCTGATCGCATCAGGGCATCGCAGCCCCAGACGCGCGGCCTCTGTGATGACCCTCAGGGCTAATAGATCGGACACGGTGAGGATGGCACTGACACCGGCACCGTGCTTTTCAACCAAGTCAGGGAACCCGCGAGAGGTCCACATTATTTCAAATGTCCCCACCCCTGTAAGAGCCTCGGCCATCCCGTCGATCCGGTCCATTTGAACGGGAGAAAGAGGGTCATCACCGATGAGCAGGAAGTGCCGGTGCCCAAGCTCCAAAAGGGCAGTTGCAGCCAAGCGGCCGCCTTGCCTGTGGTTTGCCGAGACGATGCTGTTTGGATCACTGGGCGTGCTAACAACCACTGACGGGACTTCTGTAATGATTGGCGATGTCCCTCGGTGTGGAACAACAATAATCCCGTCGACGCCGGGCTGGATCAAAGCCTTGATCGCCGATGCCTGCCCGTCTTCGCCACCGCGGCTATTGGCGATCAATACGCCAAGACCGCATTTGTCGGCCTCGCCCTCAACGGCATGCGCAAAGTCAGGAAAAACGGGCTGCGTAATGTCAGGCATAACCAGCCCCAATATCCCTGACCGGCCGGTTTTTAAAGCGCGCCCCGCGGCGCTTGGAACATAGCCAAGCTCAGTAGCTTTGGCGGCAATCCGGTCGGCCAAATCCTTTGAGACACGTCCCTTGCCCGCCAGCGCGTTTGAGACTGTCGCTGCTGAAATCCCTAGGCCTGATGCGATTTGTTTTTGATTTGTCACGCCAGACTTCCTATACTGATTAAACGATTAATCAGCGAATTTTGCCTGATGTCAAGCGTGTTGACGTTTTCGCTCTATCTCGTCGAAAGTGCCCGCAAGGCCCGCTCAAGGCCAATGAATAGGACTGATCCATATGCGCATGTTGATTGAAAATGCCCGCATTCTGACGATGAATGAAAATATGGATGAGCATCTCACCGGCTGGATCGTCATCGAGGATAACTTGATAACTGCGCTGGGCAGCGGGGCGTTTGAAAAGGCCGGTCAGCTCTTTGATGAGATTGTTGACGCGGGTGGTGACCTGATCATGCCCGGCATGGTCAACACCCACTGTCATATGTCTATGACTATGTTCCGGGGCTTGGGCGAAGATGTTGACGACCGGTTGTTTCGCTACATCCTGCCGCTTGAGCGTGAAGCGGTTACGCCTGATGTGGTCCGTATTGGCGCCCAACTCGCAGCTCTTGAGATGATGTTGGGGGGCGTCACCACCACAGCAGATATGTACTACTTTGAGCGTGAGGTCGGGCGGGTGCTAGATGGGGCAGGGATGCGCGGTGTTGTCGGCCAATCGCTGGCTAATTTTGCCGCACCGGACCACACGAGTTTTGACGAGGGCTTTGCATTGGTCGATGCGCTGCGCGATGAGTTTGCAGGCCACGAGCGGATTATTGCATCAATTGCGCCGCATGCTCCATATTCTACGGGGCCCGCGATTATGGCGCGGGTTGCACAATATGTGGCCGATAATCCGAGCGTAAAAATCCAAATGCATCTGGCGGAAATGAAATCTGAGATGGAGTGGTGCGCCACCCATCATGGCTGCCGTCCGGTTGAGCTGGCGGACAGAGCCGGCATACTTCAAGAGGGTGCGATCATGGCGCATTGTCTCGAGATTACCCCAGCTGAAATTGAACTCATGGCTGAGCGCGGGATCACTGTTGCGCATAATGCGCGCTCCAATGCGAAAGCGGGGCGCGGCATAGCGCCTGTTGAAGCAATGCGAAAGGCGGGGCTGTCGGTTGGCCTTGCGACTGACGGTCCGATGAGCGGCAACACTCTGGACATATTTGCCCAAATGGCCCCGGCATCGCTGTTTGCAAAGCTTCTTGGTGGCAGCAGGGCATGTCTTCCAGCCCAAGAAGTTGTGAAGATGGCCACGATCGAAGCGGCGGCCGTGCTCGGTATGTCAGATATGATTGGGTCATTGGCAGAGGGTAAGCGTGCTGATTTGATCCGTATATCTTTGGACGCACCTCACCTTTTGCCGATCTACGATATCTATGCGGCGCTGGTGTTTTCAGCAGCGGCCAGTGATGTGCGTGATGTTTTGGTAAACGGGGTTTGGCTTGTTAAGAACCGAGTGTCGCTGACGGTTGAAAGAGAAAAGGTAATGCGAGAGGCAGCTCAATGTGCCGCAGCTTTCAGATCGAAGATTTCCCAAATCGATGGGGTTAACTAGGGGTCCTGCCGTATTTGCTGGCGTTGAATGTCACCAAAAACTGGCCCGGGCTGAGACGGCATTGTTGCTGGGAATTGACCCATGTGCCGTCTTTCCTCTGACGGGATGTGTTGGCGGCTGACGCTATTTGTCGATGGGCAATGAGGCGCAAAACGCCCCGTCAGGCCAATAGCTACAATCGTGTAGGTTTTGTCGAGCCAAGCAAGTGCCGGCGCTAAAGGCCGTGCGCGACGGTTTTGGCAGCCCGCCTTTATCTCGCAGTGTGGCTGGCATTTTAGGCTTGCTTGCTGTTGGGGTTTTGCATGACTTTCAAAAGTGACATCACATTCTTTTGGCCATGACCGGCCGCCATAGCTCTGGTGAATAAACTTGCGACAAAGTCTGGAAACTCGGTGTTGATTTGCGCATCAATACCTTGTTGTTGCACATGGCCCAGAGCGTCTCCCCAAACCTGAAGCGAGGCGGTAAATTCATCGAAACTCTGATCATGGATGACCTGCGCATAGGATTGCAACGAAGGATTGTCAGGTAGCAAGGCAATGAGTTCATCAACGCCGACACCTTCAGATCGGCAAATATTGGAGGCATGAATAGCTGACATGAAATTCCCGTATCTCGTGGTTAACCACGCAAGATCCAGTGCCGATGCGGCCCGGACATTTGGGCCAAGATACCGCACGGTTCCATCCCCGAGACACTCCAGAACGCCGATTGCCCTACTCTGCGCCTGCTCATCCCCTGACAAGAGTATGGTCGCTTGATCAGTGCCAATATCATCAGGCCCGGCGAGGATAACACCGTCCAGATAGTGTACGTTTAGCGTCGCCATCCAGTCGGAAAACCCCTGTGCCTCTTTTGGCGTGCTGCTGGAGAGCTGAACGACAACGCGCCCTGAAAGCGCTTGCGCTACATCATTTGAGCTCAAAAATTGCCGGGCCGTGGTGTAGTTGTCGACGCAAATCAATACAATCGGGCTTGCTTTGATGGCCGAGACCAAATCTGGCGCACAGATTGCCCCTTGATCAGTCAAGGGCTTCATTTTTTCGGGTGATCTGTTCCAGATGGCGAGGTCATGACCCGCTTTCAGGATGGTTCGGGCAAGGGCACTTCCCATTAGGCCAAGGCCAAGTACAGAAATATCCGCCATATTGTGAACTCCCGAATTTCATGAAATCTGGAACTAAATTATATCAAGGTTCCAATTGAGAAGCCAAGTGATTGCTTCTGGCGCCGTTGGGCTTGAAGTATCGGAAGGGCCGCATTTTCGTAACGCACCCAATTAGCAGGGCCGGCCCGGCATGCTAACGCACCTTTGCCCAAAAGGATGATTTACGCTCATGGCAAGTTTGAAGGCCCTGAACGTAGCTCTCGTGATTGGGGTTTGGGCCATAATCCGCGATCTCGGCGTCTAGTGTTTTGCAATCCATCAGGTGATCTGCGGCATGGCCGTAACGCGATGATCGACCTTGCCCAAGCGCATAGTCAATTATCGACCGCCACAGCAAAACTGCGGCAAGCGGATGCCGTTTGCGCAGGGCCTCGGCTGCTGGTGATAAGAGTTCGTAGTGGCTGGCGTTAAACTCTTTTGCTCGGGTTGTGACCAGTTGGGCCGCCGTCAGCAGATCTGGCCAATTGAGACAAAATTCCAGAGCGGTTGAGGTGTCTGGAAACTTAAGGACATGCTGTTTGGCGCAATCTTCTGCCTCTACATCTTCAAAATCAGGCAAGGTTTTGAGATAGCCGCGCAAGTGCACCGCATTCAAGGTTGCGGCAAAGCAATTCCAGCGGCGCGCCTGCGCCTCATCATTTCGGCCGAGTGCAATCAGACTGGCGATAATGGCGTTGTCCCAGGCGTCCTGGCCCGCAGATTGTTCGTCATGATCTGCGCCAAACAGCAGATCAAGCGCAGCTGCCGCACGATCATCTGCAAGCAACAGCATGGCGACCTCAGCCGAGATATCTTTCCGGCTTAAATCCTCGGCAGAATATTGTGCGACATAGGCATCTGTGTCACCTGCGGCCGCAGCGATTTCTTGCAGGCACATTTTAACGAACCGTGCTTTGCGTTTAGCAGCAAAATTACCGCCCCCGCGCAATTCGCGCAAGAACTGGATCGCCTCGTGATCTTCCTCCGGTTCAAGCGGTGCGGCGGCATAAGCCTCGATATGGGCCTTCAACTTTGCGAGGCCAGTCGCCCCAAGCGTTGGGGCCATTAAAGTGATAATGCCGTCCCACTCCCCATATTCATTGGCTTGCACCGCGCCCCATACGCGCTGCGCCAGCACATCTGCATCAAGAAATGCACGCGGCGCAATATCCTCAAAATGTCCAATTGCCGCGCGAAAAACATCACCGACTTCGCCTTTACTGTCGTCTACGCGCTCGTAAATAGATGGGGCCATTTCAATGAACTGCCACAACAGGTCAAACGCTGAGGTTGGGTCTTCAGGTGCAATTTTTCCGGTGATCATCAGAACTTGTGTGTTGAGATCGGTGATCAGAGCTTTGCGCTTTCGCCAGCCGACAAAGCTGCTCGATTTTCGGAGGGCTACGAGCCGTTTACGCACCTCATGTGCCAACTCCCCTGCGCCCAGATTGTGGCTCAACTCCAACCGCAACCTGCGTTTGATAATGGCACTGCCGGTGCTGACCTCAATCAGCAGGTCAGCCAGTCGCTGCGCGCCAAGCGCTTCTAGGTTGATCTTGTTCAGGGTCTTTTTCGACATGCTCATATTTTGGCATTTGAACCGCCAGAAGGAAAGCGCAGGCACCTGCGTAATTCTTGAGCCCAACGTTTCTTGGTGCAGAGTTGGATACATTGGGCTTGGCGGCCGCCACTGACGAAGATATCACGGCAGTCTATCCACCTGAAGGAGCCAGTTATGAACGCCGTTGCAGATCGCATTGCCCGTAACATTGCCACTGACATTGGCGCGCGCGCCCAACAGGTTACCGCAACCGTCGCTCTGCTGGATGGCGGCGATACTGTCCCCTTCGTTGCGCGCTACCGCAAAGAGGTAACAGGGGGGCTGGATGACACGCAATTGCGGCGGCTGTCCGAACGGTTGAGCTATCTGCGCGATCTGGAGAAACGGCGTGCCAGCATACTTGGCGAGATTACCGAGCAGGGCAAACTAACCGACGGCCTTGCCCGCTCTATCGCCGCGGCCGACACCAAAGCCGTGCTTGAAGATCTGTATCTGCCCTTCAAACGCAAGCGGCGCACAAAGGCGATGATTGCCCGTGAAAATGGGTTGGAGCCATTGTTGCGCGCCATTCTTGCCAACCGTGCCGCTGATCCGGCAGTGCTGGCAAGGGATTATCTGAATGACGCTGTGCCGACACAAAAGGATGCGCTGAACGGTGCCCGTGATGTTTTGACCGAAGAATTGAGCGAGAACGCTGCCCTGCTGGGGCGTTTGCGAACGTTCATGCAGCAAGAGGCGCTCGTCACTGCCAAGGTGCGCAAAGGCAAAGAAGAGGCCGGGGCAAAGTTTTCTGACTATTTTGCCTATAGCGAAAAATGGAAAACGATCCCGTCGCACCGTGCGCTGGCCATTATGCGGGCCGCAAAAGAAGAGATAGTGGTCATCGACATCGCTCCTGACACGGAGACGGGGCAAGAGCGCGTCATCGGGATGATTGCCGCCGCAATAGGAATTCCGGGCCAAAGCCCCGGTGATAAATGGCTGCAAGATGCCGCCGCTTGGACATGGCGGGTTAAGCTAAGCCTGACCATGTTCATGGATCTGATGACGGATTTGCGCCGCCGCTCACATGCAACAGCAATTGATGTTTTTGCCCGTAATCTGCGCGATCTGCTGCTGGCGGCTCCCGCTGGCGCGCGTGCAACGCTTGGTCTTGATCCTGGGATCAGAACCGGCTGTAAAATCGCCGTTGTCGATGAGACGGGTAAGCTGCTGGACACCGCGACAATCTATCCGTTTCAACCCCGCAAAGACCTGCGCGGGGCTGAGGAAACATTGCGCCATATGATCCAAAAACATGGCATCGCCCTGATCGCCATCGGCAATGGAACCGCCAGTCGCGAATCTGAACGGCTCGTCGCGGATGTTATCAAAAGCCTGCCCACGGGTGTCGCCTGCCCGACCCCTGTTATTGTTTCCGAGGCAGGCGCATCGGTTTATTCCGCGTCAGAGCTCGCGTCGCAGGAATTTCCCGATGTTGATGTGTCTATTCGCGGGGCGATTTCAATCGCACGGCGCCTCCAAGATCCGCTGGCCGAATTGGTCAAGATTGAACCGCAGGCGATTGGTGTTGGCCAGTATCAGCACGATGTTGATCAGCGCCACCTCGCCCAGTCGCTTTCTGCTGTCGTCGAGGATGCGGTGAACGCTGTTGGTGTCGATCTGAACATGGCATCGGCGCCGCTGCTGTCGCATATTGCCGGCCTTGGCCCGTCATTGGCACAAAACATTGTGGCGCACCGCGATGTAAATGGTGTTTTTGCATCGCGAAAAGCATTGTTGAAAGTCGCCGGGTTGGGCCCCAAAGCGTTTGAGCAATGCGCCGGGTTTTTGCGCATAACTGAAGGCAGCGAGCCGCTCGACGCCTCATCAGTTCATCCTGAAGCCTACGGTGTTGCCCGCAAAATTGTAGCAGCTTGCGGGCGTGATGTGCGCGCGATCATGGGCGACAGCAGCGCGTTCGCAAATCTTCGCGCCGAACAATTTGTCGACGACAGTTTCGGCCTGCCCACCGTGCGCGATATCCTCGCAGAACTCGAAAAACCGGGCCGCGACCCGCGTCCAGCGTTTAAAACCGCGACTTTCGCCGAGGGCATCGACAGTATCACTGACCTCAAGCCCGGCATGTCACTCGAAGGCACCGTCACCAATGTCGCTGCTTTCGGGGCCTTCGTTGATATTGGCGTGCATCAAGACGGGCTGGTGCATGTCAGCCAGCTTGCCGATCGTTTTGTGAAAGATCCGCATGAGATAGTTAAAGCCGGTGATGTCGTGCGCGTGCGCGTGACCGAAGTCGACGTGGCGCGTAAACGTATCGGGCTAACAATGCGTAAGGATAACAGTGCAGATCCCGCACCACGTGGGCGCGCCGCAGACAAACCAAAGGCCAGTCACAAAGCCAAAATGTCGGCTAAACCAAAAGCAGCACCGCAAAGTCAGGGCGCATTGGGCTCGGCCTTGGCGGCCGCGCTTAAGCGCTAAGGGTGAATACTCTAATCCTAAAGCCGCCGCACAAGATGAATTGGTCATGTGACTTAAGAACTGCCTCAGGCTGGTCAGTGGCGCTAAGTATCTTAATATCACTGATTTTGGAATAATGCAGATAGTGCCTCGGCCAAACAGGTCGTGTCAGAACGCCGCGATCTGCCAGTATACCAACGTGCAAAATAGCACGGTCTCGCCGATCTCGCAGCCCAAATGACAGCGTGGCGATCAGGTTGAAAATGTCCGCGACCAAGACCGGTTCTATTTAGCGGGGCGGCGGGCATGCCTGCGTTTTCATATCAGCCAGCACCGCCGCGATGTGACAATCTTAACGATTAAGGCTTCCAAGCCCGCTAATTATAAGCTCCCGTGCCAGCAGAAGGGGCCACAAGTCGCAGGTTATTCTGGAATTAGCCCCGTACCTAGAATATGTTTAACTCCAGCATGGATATGCGCTGTCAGTAAAACTACAGCAGCCTCTGTTTGGCGCTTGATAACGAGGTCGCGCAACTGAACATGCTCATTTGCGGCAGGTTGACCGCGAAAGCTCAATACAAGCATATGGTAGCGGATAAATCTGTCAAAAACTAAAGAATGAATTTTCATTAGCGATGGCGCATTGCAGCCCTGAATTGTAGCTTGATGAAATTCCCAATCTCTTCGGACCCAATGGTTTACAATCTCTTCGTTTCCACCGACGATATCTTTTTCAACGGCAGCCAACTTATGATGGGCTGAAATAACATTTCCTTCCCAGTCAAGATCGCCGAGAAGAATAGATTGACGCAGAGCATTAGTTTCTAGCAGGATTCTTAGGTTTGCAATATCGGTAAGTCCAGCTTTGCTGATTTTAGCAACTTCAAAGCCGCGTTGTCCTTCTGCGGTGACCAAATCTTCTGATGTAAGCTTACTTAGTAATTCACGTAATGTTGTAATACTGAGTGAGTATTTCTCTTTTAAGTAGTCTAGGCGAAGTTTTTCACCAGGTTTAAGATGGCCATGTACAATATCAGCACGAAGCCGACGATAAGTAACGTCACCTATCGTTTCGCCTTCATATACCGATTGGTCAAATTTATAAATTGCCATACATTTACCTGTTTATTAGTAAGTGGGATTAAACATGCCCATTCTGTTGGATTGTAGTGCTTTCTGTCTGGTTGACCTATATGTACACATGCGCGGCTTCAATACCACCTAAAGAATGCAACCGGCACAGTCGATTTCCTCCAACTCTAGCGTTGGTTCAGCCCTTCTGATAGTTCTCTAATATACTGAAAATGAAGATTAAAAATTACTACCAAACTGAAGGGGGCAGCTGTTATCGGCCTGTGGAAGCTTTGTTTGGATCTAGATGAAATATGATTTTCGCAGTTGGTCCCAATATTTTTGCCTGCTGCGAGCCACTTGGAAGCATCGGTTTTTTGGGTTGCGGTCATATTTGGAGTACGACCCTACCTTCAACATTCTTATATCAGCTATGGCTATTTTGACGAACCAACTAGCTGTTTGATCCCACGGTTTGATGGTGCGATCTATTCTTTGGAATGGAAGGAGGCGCTATGGGACAAGTACGTCACGGCTGCGCCACGTACTGTTACCCGGCAG
>JAESRD010000277.1 GCA_016764835.1 Paracoccaceae bacterium
ACGGTTCGCCAGCGTCGACTCTGTAGCTTGCCCATCCGAAAGCCAACAGCAATCATCACCATGCAAATTGTCATGTAAAACCATAGAAACGCGCCATGGTAACGTTGGCCTAACCCACTGTTTTCAATCGACAAAGCTTGCGGAAAAAGGAACACCACATACATCACTGCCGCCGCCGTGGTAAACTCAAACAGCTTCTTGCGCGCCACAATTCCGTAAATGGCGAACCAGAAAGCAACCGCCCCCATGACTGAAAGTGAAACCGTCACCGCCCGGCTACCGGGTTTGCCAGCGCAAAGGTGCGCCCGGCCCAAAAGCCTGCGGCCTGCATATCTGGCTTAGAATTAACCCAATATTCATCTGCAAACGCATGGCACGGTCTCACAGTTGTGTCCATATCGCAGATACCCGCCCCAGCCCGCTCTTATTTGCCCGAATAATCGCGATACCAGTGCACGAACTGGTCAATCCCCTCGCGAAATCCGGTCTGCGGACGGTAGCCTGTCAGTTTTTGCAGCAAATCCGCATCGGCCCATGTTGCTGGCACATCACCGGGCTGAATATCCATGTAGTTGCGCTTGGCTTTCTTGCCCAATGAGTGCTCAATCGCCTCAATAAAGTCGAGCAGCCGCACCTTTTCTGAATTGCCAACGTTAACAATCCGAAACGGGGCCACCGGGCTCAGGCTATCGCCCTCCGGCACCGGGCCGGTGGGCCGCTCAGGCGGCACCTCCATCAGCAACAACACGGCGCGCACCAAATCATCAATATAGGTAAAGTCGCGGTACATGTCGCCGTGGTTATAAATGTCGATGGGCCGGTCTTCGAGGATCGCATCAACAAACTTATACAGTGCCAAATCTGGCCGCCCCCATGGGCCATAAACAGTGAAAAACCGAAACATCGTTGTCGGAATATCCCATAGATGCGCATAAGAATGCCCCATCGCCTCTGTCGCCTTTTTGGTGGCGGCATAGATCGTCAGCGGCAAATCGGCCTTATCATTCTCATGAAACGGCATCTTTGTATTCGCGCCATATACCGATGATGTCGAGGCGATCATCAGGTGCTTTACCTTATGCCGCCGCGCCGCTTCCATCACATTAAACGTGCCAACAACATTGGTGTTAATGTAGGCACGCGGCGCTTCAATACTGTAGCGCACCCCGGCCTGCCCGGCCAAATGGATGATCACTTCAGGCTCAAACGCATCTACAAATTTGTCAAAACTTTCGACATCCTCAAGCATCGTCTCTTGAGCAATAAAGTTTTCATGTTGGCGCAAAATCTGGTGGCGACGGCGTTTTAGCTCAATGTCGTAATAATCCGTCATGCCATCAAAGCCACGCAGATCGCAGCCCTGTTCGAGCAGCTTTTTTGCAATGTGAAACCCGATGAAGCCAGCTGTGCCAGTAACAAGAACGCGCATCAATCTTCCTATGCTCTTTCAATTATCGAAGCAGCAGAGGCTGCAAATGGGCGCGGCTGGTTTGCCGATGGCACGGCTACCGCCGGGGCCGTTTTTGCGCGCCCGCATAAATGGCACCTATCCAGCCGATGTCCAGAGCAACAGCGACGTTGCGCGCCAAGCGCGACAATTTGGTTGTTGACAGCCGAGCCAGCAACACCTCGCTAACGGGTCATGGCCCGTGGTAATTCGCCTCATACGTGTAGACCCGCCAGCCAGTGTTCTTGATAAAGAAACCACAAAAACAAATGTTCGTTTCAGCAAGGTCTTCAAAAAGTGAGATGAATTTGCCTCATTTTTTATGCAATTTCCGAAATTTTAACAAGCTGTTAACAATAATGACAATACTGTTTAAGGAATAGTTACCAAAGCTAGCGTGTTGAGTTTATCTGAAAATGGGTCGTTTTCAAAAAGTTAAGCAGGTAACTCCGCACAGTTTGTCGCGTCATATGGCCATAGCAGCACTCGAGGGCTGAATGTTTGATTTCACGGAAACCGAATTTTCGGCAACTCTTTGCCCAGAGACAGAGCTTAGCTTTCCCAAGCTCAATTCTCGGCGCACGGCCAGCTCATATCAGCGGCTCAAACGAATCTTCGATATTTCTGTAAGCCTCGCTCTGGTTGTGCCGCTTTTTGTTGTTGGCGCCCTGCTTGTATTGGCAAACCCATTCCTAAACCGTGGCAGCCTGTTCTATGTGCAAGAACGTATGGGCCAAGATTGCAAACCGTTTCGAGCCTACAAATTTCGCAGCATGCTGGCTGTTTCCAAAATTTCACGCGGGCCATTTGATGCGCTTGAAAAGGGTCGCATCACGTGGCTTGGCCATATTCTGCGCAAAAGCCGGCTTGATGAGCTGCCGCAGCTGTTCAACGTTTTGCGCGGCGAAATGAGCCTGATCGGCCCACGGCCTGACTTTTATGAGCATGCCAAAGTCTATGTCACTACCGTGCGCGGTTACCGCGAGCGGCATCGGGTTTTGCCCGGCATCAGTGGGTTGGCACAAACAGAAATCGGCTATGTCGAAGGGCGCGACGGCTTGGAACGCAAGGTTGCCGCCGATCTAATTTATGCGGCCGAAGCCTGCATTCGGCTTGATCTGTGGATCACTTGGCGGACTATGCTTGTGGTTCTGCAACGCAAGGGCGCTTAGTTAAGCGCCGCCAAACGGCACAAACCCCGCGATATCCCCCCCTGTCACCACCTTTCCCCGGCAGTGCAGCCAGGCATGGGCTTCAAACCCTGCTGGCTGATCTTTGCGCACACCAATGCCAATCTCAGAACCTATTTTATGGGCAGCAAGCCATCTTTGCGCCGCCATCGCCTGCACAAAACAATCGGCCCGCCACGGCACCCGCGCCGCCATCCGCGGAATAGCATAGGCCACCCGCTCGATCATATGATCCACGCCGCCAGCCGCCTCTTGCCCCGCCAGTGTCATCTGTCGTTGCAATAGCTCAACCGGATCCTTGCGCCACAGCTCCAGCCGCGCCCGCGCTAGCAAAAACCCGGCCCGCACCAGATCATACAGCAACTGCGCGCTAATCGGCATTGACCAACAATGTCTGCTCTAGCAAGTCAGTCAAGAACCGCCGCAGATCGGCCTCAGCCGCCGCTGGTTCCGCATTATACTCCGCCAATATTAGGTCCAAAATCACCCGTGGCAACGTGGCCTGCTTGAGTAAATCCCAGATAAACGTGCCCACAGAATCGAGCCCGTAATAAGTCCCGTTGCTGAGGTGTAAAATAATAGTTTCGTCGCCAACCTTGCTTTCAACTGCCTCCTCAGAGGGCGTCAGTTTCTGTTCCAAAAGGTCAGTCATTGCTCAAGTCTCTTCTTCTATCGCCCGCCGGTTTGCTCTCATAACCTGCTACCACGTCACGCACATGGTCCAGCGCTTCTTTTTCACTGGCAAAACGCTGCGCAAACCGCGCCTGCAGCTCTTGGGCGATCTGACCAATGCTCCGCTTGCCATCAAGATTGGCCAAAATATGCGCGTCAACCGCATGGCCCGGCTTGGGCAGAGGCACTTTGTCAGCACGCATCCGCTCCTGCTGCGGCGCCAACGGATGCGCCATAGCGCTTGATTGCACAAAGCTGGCAACAGGCTGCACACCAGCACCGCTAAAATGGCTGCTCCGCCATGTCCAAACATACTCATCATCGTGCAAATCGGCCCGCATGGCCAGTTCAACCCTGTCGCCCTCGGCCAACTCCAACGGCGTCTGAAACGGAAAAAAGCCGCGCCCATAGACCAGATCTGGCTGGTCGGGCGCGTTTGAAAAGCCCGTGCCCGGCCCAGTTTGCGTATCAAACCATGCCAGCGCCCCATGCGCGCAGCCTGCTTGCTTGGCCACTAGCACTATCTTTGCGCTAATATTCGGCCCCGTGATCTTATGATAGTCCAACTTGACCAGCATTTGCGGCACGCTGAGCAGCCGCACCGCGCCCGGCCTCTGCCGCGCCCAGCTATTGGCCGAAAACCTGTGCCCGGCGGTCAGATCCAACCCCAACGTATTGTTCAGCCATGGCTCAGCCACCGCCCGATGGTTTTCTGGCGCATGAGCCAGCGCCAGTGAGACCGTGTCACGCAGCGGAATAAGCACGCCACCCGCCGCCAAAAGCCGGGCCCGCGCATCGAGTATTGTCAGCAGATGGTTCTGAAACAATGGCAAGGTGCCACGGATATCAGAAATGATAATATCGGCCTTTTGGCGGGGTTCAAAATCAGCCGATAGCCCTTGAATAACGGTGATCTTGTCGGCCAATCCATTGGCCTTTGCCATCTCAGGTAAAAGCAAGATCGCCGGATCAGGTTCGATCGCCACCACATGGCCCGCGCCGTATTTTGCCGCCAGCAGTGCAAAAATACCCGTCCCCGCGCCAATATCAAAGACAGTGCAGCCGGGCTGAATGGCGCGGCGTAGTGCCATGTCAAAGCCAGCCATGCGCGGCGAGTTGCTGATCATGTCGCCGTAATCAGCAATGCTATACCCTTGAGGTCGGCTCATTTTTGCCCCTCAGTCAGACGGCTAACCAAGGCTGTCAGCTCGGGCAGCAGGGCGAAATCATGCGCATAGCTCAGCCTATAAACCGGCACCATCGCCGCCAGCTTAGCTGCTGCGCGCAGCCGGTTCTTGGCCTCTGTTCTATCAGTCGGATCAAGCGAAAAGCTGTTTTCGACCAATGCCATGCAGGTCTGGGCGCCCAAAACCCGCGCGCATAACACCTCGCGCCTGCCCGGCACTCTTTGCCCGCCCGTCACCGGACGGCAAAGCAGAAACACAGCCCCAATAGGGGCCGTCGACGCATTATTCAGCTTTGCCGCAGGCGCAAATCGCTTCTTATCAGTAAAATAAGCGACATCGCGCCCAAACGCATCCGGCCCAAGCAGCGCATCTGCCGCATCGGGCAGCAAGCGCAGGCCGGGGCGCAGCCCCTGCACAACCGCCTCAGCCCCAGCAAACGTCACGCCAACAGCATCGTCAGTGATCAGCCCCATACCTGTCGCTGCTAGCGCCGCACATAGCGTTGATTTGCCCGCACCAGACGGGCCAAGCAGTACCGCCCCCCGCCCCGAAAGGCTCGCAACCGCGCCGCCATGCAGTACCAACAGGCCGTCACCAGCCATCAGCCGTGGCGCAATCTGATCTGACAGCAAATGTTCAAGCGTGTGCGCATCGCCACAGCCATCGGCATAGCCCAGCGTTATTATCCGGTTTGCACGGTCCAAATGCGCGCTCACCTCATCCCAGAAGTTAATAACCAGCGCCCCCCGGCCCGAGCCGCGCCCCCCGGCCCGCCAAAGCGTTTGCTCAGACCGGTCATCATGCGCGGGCCAGATGCAAGAATAACCGCCCGCCGCCAAAACATCGCGGCTTTGCAACGGGCCAAAGCCAAGGCTCCATCCGTCAGGCAAGCTATGTTGGTCAATTATTGGCATCATGCCAATTTGGCGCGGATCATCCACAATCATGGCTGACGCAAAAGCGCGATCAGGCAAAAATCAGGCAAAACGTCTCATGAAACGGCCCCAGCGCCCCTCGGCACGCCGCCCAGAACCACCCGTCGTCATTTCAGCCATCCCGCCATAAACGGTCAGCTTTGGCGCGGTATATGTCTTAACACCCGGCTTAATGATCTTCGCTTTGGTCTTGGTCATTTTCATGAGACAAACCCTCGTTTTGCAGGCCTTTGCCCGTCAGTTCCTGCATCCGGTCAAGCCAATGCTGGAAGGCGGTCAGCTCAATAATCTGTTCATCATCGAGCAGCGGCAGTTTACTGCGCCCAGCCGCAGAAGGGGAGTCATTTCCAAGCAAAGCCACCAAACTGGTGCGAAACCGAGGATAATCAACCACAGGTGGAACACTTTGTGCCGCCAATGCCTGTGTAAACGCCCAGCCAAGATGGCTGCGGCCCCGCCTCCAACGGGTCTCATCAGGCAAAAGGCCCTGCGTCACCCGGCGCAAAATCATCTTTGGCCAGCCGTCTTTATGCACCTGCGCCTCAGGCAGCGACAGACAGAACCGGATCACCCGCAGGTCCATAAACGGATCACGCGGCTCTATCCCATGCGCACCCGCAACCCTGTCATACCGCTCGCGGCTGATCGCCGTGCCGCTCGAGGTAATGGCATTGATCCGTTCTTGACAAAAGCTGACAATACCGGTGCGCGGCGCGGCGCGCGGCGGCCGACGGTTAGCGTAACCGATACGCGCCAAAAGTGCCGGGCTAAGCAACCAATCAGCCGGGGTCTCGCGGCGCCTGTCTCTTAACCCAGCGCGCCGAACCATGCGCAACCAGCGCGGCACTATCGCCCGGTAAACGGCACGGGCAAAGCCGCCCTCCGGCTCAGGATCAGGCCCCCAAAACCGCGTACTCGCCCGGCTTTCCGCCCAAGCTTCGCTAAATTGCCCCCGCGCAATCAGCCGCTCGACCCGCCGCCCTTCGCCCAACACCAGATCACCGCCAGCGCCATCAAGCACAACAGTCATGCCCGCCTGTTTCGCCGTCAAATAAACCGCATTAATCATCACCATATTCGCGTCAAACGGCTCGCCGCAGCCGCGCAAATGCGCCTCCAAACCGGGGCGAAGCTGCTCAATCTTTGCAAGATCAACCTTGTGCGGGGCCAGTCCCGGTGCGCGCATGGCAGCAAGGGCGGCGCGGGTTTCCTTACATGTCGCATCGGCGTTGTTTATGGCCGAAAAACTCGGCAGCTTCGCGCCTGTTTTGGCCAAAAGGCGGCCACCCAGCGCAGCAATGGTGCCAGAATCCATGCCGCCCGAGAGCATTGCTCCAACCGCGCCCACACTGCGCAACCGGTCCTGCAATGCCTGCTCGAACACTTTTGCAAAGGCGGCCTCATAAGCGGCGTCACTGTCAAGAACCAGCTCAGCCACCGGCTCCAGCTGCCAGTAGCGGCGCAGATGCGGTTTCTGGCCTTCAAACGTCAGACAATGGGCAGGCGGCAAACGATAAATGCCTTCGAAGAAGGTCGATGTTAGATCAGCATGTTCCATGCCACCATCGAGAAAATCCGCCACCCGCGTCGGGTTAAGCCGCAGCGGCACGTCGTCCAGCGCCAAGAGCGGCTCAGCTTCGGTTGCAAAGGCAATAAACTTGCCCTCGACAAAGGTATAGTTGAGCTGGCGCATGCCAATCTGATCGCGCGCCAAGAACAGAGCCCGGCGCTGCGGCTGCCAGATAGCAAAGGCGAAATCACCCATAAGATGGTCGAGACAAGCCGCGCCCCATCGCCGCCAAGCCAGCATAACCAATGCACCGTCGCCCAGAGCCGGATCACATCCCAAACTGGCTAATAACCCCGCGCGATTATCAAGCCGAATATCGCCGACCAGAACCGCGCCGGTCTGCGTGTCATGCACGGGCATTTGCTCATCGGTGGTGCTGGCCAAACGGCAATAGCCAAAGCCCGCCTCAGCGCCCAGCCAAGAGGTCGTGCCATCAGGCCCACGCACCTGCATTTTTCCGCATATCGCCGCCACATCACCGGCCGCCGGCGCGTGCCCGTCAAGCCGGATGATACCGCAAATACCGCTCATCTTTGTGCCGCTATCTTGCCGCCGCTCAAATGAACTACCCGCCCGGCCAGCGCCAGTATCGCCGGGCGGTGCGAGATGATAATCACCGTGCGCCCGACAAATGCCAGCCGCGCCGCGCTGACAAAAGCCGCCTCGCTCTGCGCGTCAAACATCGACGTCGCCTCGTCGAGCACAAGCACGGCCGGATCTTTGATCAGCGCCCGGGCCAGCGCCAGCCGTTGCCCCTGTCCGCCCGAAAGCAGCACGCCAAAATCACCGATTACAGTCTCATATCCGTTCGGCATAGATGTAATAAAATCATGCGCTTGCGCGGTTTTGGCAGCCGAAATTATCTGTGCTTTATCCGGCTTGTCTGCACCAAAGCCAATATTCTCTGCGATGGTGCCGTTAAACAGCAATGCCCTCTGCGGCACGACCCCAATCTGCGCCCGCAGCGCCTTTAAGCCAAGCCCGGCAATGTCAGTGCCATCAAGCAGCACCCGGCCCTGATCCGGGCTAACGAACCGCACAAGCAGCGCCATCATCGTGGTCTTGCCCGCACCGTTGGGCGCAACAAGCGCCAATGTCTCGCCAGCCTCAATATGCAGGTTCACACCGTTCAGAACTGGCCCGCGATCTGGGTAATGAAAATGCACATTTTCAAAACTAACAGCCCCTTGCGCCCGCTCCAACGCCGTACCGCCCTCTGGCTCGGTCGGCGTTCCCAGCACTTGGCCAAGCCGGCGCAACGTACCGCGCATAAGTTGAAACTGCCCGTATGTCCCGGCAAGTGCTGCCACAGGCCGGGTCAGCAGCGCCGCATAGAGCAAAAGCGCGAACAGTTCGGCCACCTCCATCGCCCCGTCTTGCAGGCGTTCGCGGCTGAGCATGACAAGGCCAAAGGCGGTGCAAACCGCAACAATCTGTGCGCCCGCATTAATCGCCAATGTCAGCCGCAGTTGCCGCACTTCCAGCGCCTGCGCGCGCCCAACGGCGGCGCCATAACCTGCAAATGCCGCCGCCTCTCGGGTAAAACTTTTGATCGCCGGAAGTATCGCCAAATCTTGCGCCGCCAGCGCTACTGACAGCGCCTCGGCCTCTTGTTCCTCCTGCGCCAATCCGCGCATATGGCGGCCTATCAGCTTGAGCGCCACGTAAAACAGCGGCAGCAACAGCGGCAGCCCAACCGCCAGCATCGGGTCGATCCGGTACATCAGGAATACCGCGCCAGTGGCAGTCAACAACAATGGCCCCAGCCGCACCAGCGTGTCCGACAAAAAGCTAGAAAGCCCGTCAATCTCATATGTACACAGCGCAATCAGATCACCCTGACTGCGGTTTTCATGAAAACTAAGCGGCAGGTTTATCAGATGACGGTGCGCCTTTTGTCGCAGCTGCGCCAGCATCGCCGCGGCAACATTGCCCGACACCCACTGCGCCGCCGCCCGCAGCAGCACAATGGCGCAAAACAACGCCAGCAACACGCCGATCACCCCGCCCGCGCCCTGCCCATTGCCCGCCAACCGCGCCACCAACAGCCCGGCAAAGCCCGGCACTGCCAAGATGGCCAGCGTTTCAAACAGCATCAGCAGCGCCGAGAAAACCAGCCTGCCCGCCCATGGTCGGGCCAGCGCCAATAGCTGCCAAAGGCTCATCTTTTACCGCCAATCCCGGCCAATGCCCGCTCACCAATCCGCCGCAAGAACAAAACCGCCACCGGACTTTTGGGCATTTGCGGATATTTGTCGCGCAGCGCCGCAGCCCCCGGCCAAAGCCGGTGCCAGATAAAGCCGCGCCGCGCCTGCACGCCTTTTGTTGCGGTAAAATCGCGCCATGCCTGGCCCGCCGCACCCGCCTGAAGCAAGTAATACGAAGCCGCCCCATCCGGCGCGCTGGCCAGCGCCTCCGTCAGCCCCGCTGGTGGCACAGCACCCAGCAATGAATGTGCATCATGCAGAGCAAGGCGGCAAACCGCCGACAACCCGGCCTTTGCCGCCAACTGCGTAAAGCCGGCTGAAACCATCGGACATAATAGTGCTATATCATAGAGCCAGATCAACCGGTTACCTTCGCCGTAGCCGCCATGCCGCGCCCGGTGCGCACAGGCATGAAGCAACGCCAGGTCAGCCGATAAGCCCCATGCTTGCGGGCAAAGTGCGGGCAAGTTTTGCGCCGAAATCAGCGCCTGTTCATAGCTAAATATGGACGCCAAAGCTGGGGCATTTAACGCCGCCCAATGCAGGTCAATATCATGGCTACCGCTGGTCTCAAAAGTAAGAGTCCAGCTTTCTTGCAGCTGCCCGGCCGCAGGGCGTGCGCGCTCAAATCCGGCCCGTTCAAGCACGGCGCGCACGCAGCCCAACGCCGATGTCGGGACCAAAATATCGCTGTCAGAGCGGCTTCGCATCGCCGGATTGGCATAAATGCCATAGGCCAATGCCGTGCCCTTGAGCAATATTGGCCGAATACCCGCCGCCGCAATATCGGCCAACAGCCCGCGCAACACCGCTTTATGCTGTAGCTCCCACATTGCCTGTGCCACTGCCTGCTGTTGCAACAGCGCGCGCTGCGCATCGGGCCAGCGCTGCATCTGCCGCGCATTATCAGCCAACAGCCCGGCCACGCCGTGGTAAAGAGCCCGTTCAGCCAGCATCATTGGTGCCGGGGCCTCGGCCGTCTCACCGGTAATCTGCGCCCTCAAAATCTGCACTAATGCAGTGTCAGCGGCCTGCGCCGCTTCTGACAATTCAGCCCCATTTTCGGCTGATCCTAACTGAGATCTCGTAAACATGGTCTGATACAGGCTGAAAAAGAGGCAGGCCATTATTGGCTCATCTCGCTGAGTTTAGTGGATTATCTGCGCAGAAGTAAGCCTGCCCCGGCCAGCCAATCGCCGCGTATAAACCAAACATTAGGGGTCCATGCCCGAATATCGCCGCAGAGCCGCGATTCGTGCTCTGTCTTGGGGAGAGTGCGGGCATGCAGAGCCCTTTTTCAGCTGATATCAATCTGACCGCCAAGCTGCGCCATATGGCTGGGGTGGCACTGTTTGCCATTGGCTGCGCCAGCCTGAGCGCCGCGCCAAACACCGCCCTAGGCCAAAGCCAAGCGGCGCTGATCATTGGCAATGACCGCGGCGGCATGATCGGTGCCCGCGCAGCCGAAATTGACGCGCTGCGCGCCACGGGTCGCCCGGTCGAAATCCGCGGCTCTATCTGTTTTTCGTCCTGCACCATGTATCTGGGGGCAGCCAATGTCTGCATCCTGCCCAGTACCACTTTTGGTTTTCATGGCCCAAGCAACCATGGCGCGCCGCTGCCCGCCGACAGGTTTGAACATTGGTCGCAAATCATGGCCCGCTATTACCGCGAGCCATTGCGCAGCTGGTTCATGACTGACGCCCGCTATGACAGGGTGCGCGTGCACCGGCTCAGCGGCAACCAGCTGATCCGCATGGGCTATCGCCGCTGCGGCAACGCCTAAGCGCCAGCCACACAATCGCGCAGCTGGCCTCACTCTACATCTCAGGCCCTATTGGGTGTCAGACGGCGCACCGGCGCTATTAACCGACCCTGCAAGCAGCGCCGCAGCACCCAGCCCAAAAGTTTGCCCCAGCCCGCCAACAAGCGGCAAAAAAGCTGTTGCATCTTGGGCGCAAACAACCGTCAGCACGCCTTGCGCGGTCACAGTGGCCGTTTCAACGCCGCGCGCGCCGCAAACGCCGCTGCTCACGGCGCTCGCCATCGCGTCAGCCGTGCTCACGGCAAAGGAAGGCTGCGCCGATAGCCCTGTAAAAATTAATGTTGTCAGTATGATACGGTTCATTTCGCCCTATCCAATATTGTTTGTCCATAAAGGGCAAAGATGGGCCAGCCGCTCTGAAAACCGCGTTATGATTACGCAACAAAGTAGGGTGAATCTTACTCAAATTAACCATTTCTGCAAGGCCAGTTTTTGCGTCATCCGCGGAGTTCAGGGCAAGCGCAGCTCAAAGCCAACATTGTCAGACCGGCTCCGCGCATCAATCACCGCTAGCACCGAGAAGCCCAGCTCAAACCCCGGCAAGACCAGCTCGCGCCGGTTGGTGCGGGCAATCAGCGCGCCATTAGCCAGCCAGATAAACGGCGCCGTACCGCCCTCGATCCGCGCAACAACAGTACTACCCTCAATCATTGCGCCCTCAGGCGGGTAGACAATTTGCATGGCCTCGGCACGGTCATCAGCCGCAGAGCCAAACCGTTGCAGCGGCGCGGGCAGGGCCACATTGGCGACAATCAGCGTTTCGGGTGGTGGCGGCCCCAGCGGCACCGGCGGCTGCTCTAGCCGCTCAAACGCGGCAAACAGAACAGGTGCGGCCAACCCGCCGCCAAACGCACCCGGCACCGGCGTGCCATCGGCCC
>JAESRD010000278.1 GCA_016764835.1 Paracoccaceae bacterium
CTTGGGGCAACCCTTGGCCGGGCCTTCGGTCCATTCGCCGTTTAGATCACGTAGATGCTGAACCTCGACCTTGGTCTCCCAACCGATGCCTTTGCCACCATTGCCCAGCTTGTCCAACAGCGGACCAAGGGCGACGAAGCGGTCATAGATCGCGGTATAATCACGCTCGACAGCCACAAAGTTTGGCGCGGTTTTACCCGGTATCAGCTCACATTCGCCCTTCTTCCAGTCTTTGACCTGATCTTGAGATATCTCGGCCGGCGTGTCGTGCAAGATTGGCACGGCGACGATATCCATCTCTTTGCCCAGCACTTCTGGCGCCACTTCTTGCAGCTTCTTGGCCAGAGCTTTGAAGATTTCCCAGTCAGATTTGCTTTCATATGCCGGGTCAACCGCCGCCTGAAGCGGGTGGATAAACGGGTGCATATCAGAGGTGTTCAGATCGTTCTTCTCATACCAGCTGGCGGTTGGCAGAACGATGTCAGAATAGCCGCAAGTGGTGCTCATTCTAAAATCGATCGTGACCAGCAGGTCAAGTTTGCCGCGTGGGCCTTCCTCATGCCACTTGGCTTCTTTTGGCAATTGCGTACCCTCTTCGCCAAGGTCTTTGCCCATCACACCGTGATCGGTGCCAAGCAGATGCTTGAGGAAATACTCATGGCCCTTGCCGGACGAGCCGAGCAAGTTAGAGCGCCAGACAAACAGGTTACGCGGCCAGTTCTCAGGCGCATCAGGGTCTTCGCATGACATCTCTAGCGCACCAGATTTGAGCTGTTCGGCTACATATTCTGGGATGCTCTTATCTGCCGCTTTGGCCTGTTTTGCCACTTCAAGCGGGTTGGTTTTGAGCTGAGGCGCAGAAGGCAGCCAGCCCATCCGCTCGGCCCGAATATTATAATCGATCAGGCTCGCATCCCAGTCGCCCGCAGGCGCTGTTGGGCTGACAATATCTTTGGCTGGCAATGTCTCATACCGCCATTGGTCCGTATGGGCATACCACGCCGATGTGGCGTTCATCTGCCGTGGGGGACGCTGCCAGTCGAGCGCGAAGGCCAGCGGTTGCCAACCGGTCTGAGGCCGCAGCTTTTCTTGGCCGACATAATGCGCCCAGCCGCCGCCAGATTGGCCAACACAGCCGCACATCACCAGCATGTTGATGACGCCGCGGTAGTTCATATCCATATGATACCAGTGGTTCATCGCCGCCCCGATGATGATCATCGATTTGCCGGTGGTCTTCTCGGCGTTTTGGGCAAATTCACGCGCAACATGGATGATTTTATCAGCCGACACGCCGGTGATCTTCTCGGCCCAAGCAGGGGTGCCGGGCATGTCATTGGCGTAATCATTGGTCACCCAATCGCCGCCAAGCCCTTGATCAAGACCGTAATTCGCGCAGTAGAGGTCATAAACCGTGGCGACTTTGATATCGCCATTTTCGGTTTTGATGGTTTTGTACGGGATATTGCGCGTCAAGATATCAGGGTGGACAGCATCGGTGGCAAACTGGCCAAAGGCCTCGCCACCAAAATACGGGAAATCAACCTCAGCCACGGCGTCATGCTGCTCCACAAGGCTAAGCTGTAGCTGTGTGTCTTCGCCCTGCGCGCGCTCTTCGAGGTTCCAAATCCCCTTTTCGCCCCAGCGGTAGCCGACAGAGCCATTTGGCGCGACAAGGGTACCACTTTTCTCGTCGAGTGCGACGGTTTTCCATTCTGGGTTATTGTCTTCACCAGCTTGCCGTCGAGATCATCAGCGCGCAAGAACCGGCCCGGTACAACCCGGCCGTTCTGATCGTCGAGCACCACCAACATGGGGAAGTCAGAGTATTTGCGCACATAATCTTTGAAATATGGCGTCTGCTTGTCGATATGAAACTCACGCAAGATGACGTGGCCAAAGGCCATGCCGAGAGCAGCATCAGTGCCCTGCTTGGCGTTGAGCCAAACATCGCCAAACTTGGCGGCCTCAGAGTAATCTGGGCAGATGACGGCAGACTTTGTGCCCCGGTAGCGGGCTTCTGTATAGAAGTGTGCATCTGGCGTGCGGGTTTGCGGCACGTTCGAGCCCCAAAGCAGCAGATAGCCAGCATTAAACCAGTCAGCCGATTCAGGCACATCGGTCTGCTCGCCCCATGTCATCGGCGAGGCCGGTGGCAGGTCACAATACCAGTCGTAAAAGCTCATGCAGACGCCGCCCATCAGCGACAGATAGCGAGAGCCCGCCGCATAAGACACCATCGACATGGCCGGGATTGGCGAGAAGCCAAAGACCCGGTCAGGCCCGTAGCGCTTGGTGGTGTAAGCATTGGCAGCGGCAACCATTTCGGTGGCCTCATCCCACGACGCGCGCACAAAGCCGCCTCTGCCTCGGGCTTCTACATAAGAAGCGCGCAGAATGGGGTCATTTTGCAGCGTGGTCCATGCCTCAACAGGCTTCATGGTTTCGCGCATTTTGCGCCAGACTTTCATCAGCCGGCCGCGCACAAGCGGGTTCTTCACCCGGTTCGCGGAATAGAGATACCAGCTATATGATGCCCCACGCGCGCAGCCGCGCGGCTCGTGGTTTGGCAAGTCTGGGCGGGTACGGGGGTAATCGGTTTGTTGGGTTTCCCAAGTAACGATCCCGGATTTGACATAAATCTTCCAGCTGCAAGAGCCGGTACAGTTCACACCGTGTGTGGAGCGTACAATTTTGTCGTGCCGCCAGCGATTGCGATACGTCTCTTCCCAATCGCGGTTTTCACGGGTCACATGCCCATGTCCATTCGAAAATTTCTCCAGTTCTTTGGACTGAAGGAAATTCAATCTGTCGAGCAGGTGGCTCATTGTTGGCTCCTCAAAAGTGGCTGGATATCCCGGCGCAAAAAACCGCGCCGGGATGGGTTTTTTGGCTGGATTATGGGTTCTTGATGTAGGCGCCGGGGCGCAGGTAGAACCACCAGTTGATGACGATACAGACCATGTAGAAGATGGCAAAACCGTAGAGCGCATATTGCGGTGTGCCTGCGGCCATCTGCTCCCCGAACACTTTGGGGATAATGAAAGCGCCATAAGCCGCCACTGCCGATGTCCAACCCAGAACCGGGCCAGCCTGTTCTTTATTAAACGCAACAGCAATGGTGCGGAAAGTTGAGCCATTGCCGATGCCGGTGGCAGCGAACAAGATCAGGAACAGACCAAGGAACGGCCAGAAGAAGTCTTCTGGTGTGGCCGATACATAGGCTTGTTTGATGTAGTAAGCGACGCCCAAGGCTGAGGCGACCATCACGATCGAGATGTATTGCGTGACTTTCGCCCCGCCTATTTTGTCGGCAATCATGCCGCCAATTGGCCGGATCAGTGCGCCGATAAACGGCCCCATCCAAGCAAACATCAAGGCCGAAGGACCACCTTCATTGACCGTGTCATGGGTCATGAGGCCGTCAATCTCAATATGGCTAAAACCAAAGACCACTTTGATGGTCAGCGCCAGAGCCGCCGAATAGCCGATGAAACTACCGAAAGTCATCGTATAGATAACGGTCATCGCCCAAGTGTGCTTATTGCCAAAGATCTTGTACTGGCGTGTCAGGTTTTGCCCAACTTGGCCGGGGATCAGTTTCAGCAAGAACACTGTCAGCACGATAACAATCGGCAGAACGATCCATTTGGAAACCCCAAAACCGGAACCGCCAACATTGGCAGGCAGCATCAGCCACAAGCCGAAGGCCGCGGTACAAAAACCGATAAGCAGCATGAAGGCGATGACGCCAAACGAGCCAACCGGACTCGGGATGTTCGGGCTGACATGTTCGTCGCGGATGTTGTTCATGCCGAACCAACCGGCGAAGGCCAGCGGGATGAGCAGCAGCAGCCAAACGAAACCAGCGTTTTGGATGTAAGTCTCGGAACCAGCCGGGATTTTGCCAATCAGCGTACCGGAGGTGTTTTCCAAGATCAGCGGATCGCCACCAAACAGGCCAAATGTCATGACCAGCGGAATAAGGATCTGCATGGTGGTCACACCAAAGTTGCCGAGACCCGCATTCATGCCCAGCGCATAGCCCTGGATCTTTTTGGGGAAGAAGAAGCTGATATTGGACATCGAGGAGGCAAAGTTACCGCCGCCCATGCCGGACAAAAACGCCAGCACCTGGAACTTCCACAGCGGCGTATTTGGATCTGACAGCGCGAAACCTGTAAGTGCTGCCGGGATGATCAGCAAAGCGGTGGTGAAGAAGATGGTGTTTCGCCCGCCAGCAATGCGGATGAAGAAGGTTGACGGGATACGCAATGTAGCCCCTGTCAGACCGGCAATCGCCGACAGCGTAAACAGTTCAGCTTTCGGAAAATCAAAGCCCAGATTAAGCATCTGAACGGTGATAATGCCCCAGTAGAGCCAGACGGCAAAGCCGCAAAGCAGCGAGGGGATTGAAATCCACAGATTTCGGTTGGCTATCCGTTTTCCCTCAGATTCCCAAAAGGCGTCGTCGTCGGGGGTATAGTCTTTTAGATCTTGTCCCATGTAGATCCTCCAATTTGGCTATGTTTGTCGCGGTGTGCCGGCTTGGCCCACC
>JAESRD010000279.1 GCA_016764835.1 Paracoccaceae bacterium
ACCAAATCCGCAAACGGATGAAAGCCAGCCCCGGCTGGTTCACCGCTCAGCGTGACGCGATTGTTGGCGTGTCTGAAGAGACCACAACCGGCGTACGCCGTCTGTATGAGCTGTTCAAAGACGGCCAGCTGCCTTTCCCGGCAATCAACGTGAATGACAGTGTTACCAAGTCGAAGTTTGACAATAAGTATGGCTGTAAAGAGAGCCTTGTTGACGGGATACGCCGCGCAACTGACACGATGATGGCCGGTAAGGTCGCCGTTGTCTGTGGCTACGGCGATGTTGGCAAAGGTTGCTCTGCCAGTCTGGCTGGCGCCGGTGCCCGCGTGAAGGTCACCGAGGTTGATCCGATCTGTGCGCTTCAGGCAGCGATGGACGGCTTTGAGGTTGTTCTGCTCGAAGATGTCGTGAGCAGCGCTGACATCTTTGTCACCACCACAGGCAACAAAGACGTGATCCGCATCGAGCATATGCGCGAGATGAAGGACATGGCGATTGTTGGCAACATTGGCCACTTCGACAATGAAATTCAGGTCGCAAGCCTGAAGAACCACAAATGGACCAACATCAAAGATCAGGTCGATATGATCGAGATGCCATCAGGCGCGCGGATTATTCTGCTCTCAGAAGGCCGTCTGTTGAACCTTGGCAATGCCACTGGCCACCCATCCTTCGTGATGTCGGCTTCGTTCACCAACCAAGTTCTGGCGCAGATCGAGCTATGGACCAAGAGCGACGAATATAAGCCCGGCGTCTACATTCTGCCCAAGCATCTGGATGAAAAAGTTGCCCGTCTGCATCTGGACCGGATCGGCGTGAAGCTGTCGAAGCTGAACAAAGAGCAGGCCGATTACATTGGCGTAAGTGTCGATGGCCCGTTTAAGCCTGAGCATTACCGCTACTAGGCTTGGCCAACGGTCAGACATAAAAATCAGCGCCCAGCGGCGATTCGTTGCTGGAGCGCGCTTTGCCGCATGATTGGTCAGATTTTGATTGCCGTGCCCCTATGGCCGCGCTGCCGAGCCAGCACCGTGCCAATATAAGCGCAAGATAAGCGCTGTATTACAAAGCTTTGCGCCGGTATTGCTGTGCGCCCCAACCCACAAAAACCCGGCTCATATTCCCCCAACCGGTGCCCAGCTCAATAATTTGAGGGGAAACCTGCGCAGCTATTGCCCGTGACGCGGCGAAAGTCCTTTGCCAAAGCACCGGTCACGACATAGGCTTGCATCGCAAATGAGCCGCGCCAACAAAGGCGCATGCCAATGATAAAACTGGGGGTAATTCCGAATGGGACGACGTGACGATCTGATAGCAAAATATGCTGAAGACCTGAAACAAAAGTGTGGTGTAGAACCGGATATGGAGCTTTTGAGAAAAGTGACCATTGGTTGTGGCCCCTCTATTTATGACAATGACGCGGCAACAGTTGCGGCCACCCAGCCAACAGAGCTGGAAACGGTCAAGAACAACTTCTTGATCAAAAAGTTGGGTCTGAGCGACGGGCCAGAACTGATGAGTGCCATCGACAAAGCGATTGAGACTTATGGCAAGTCAGAGCGTAACAAGTTTCGCGCTGTATTCTATTACCTGCTGACAAAGCATTTCGGCAAAGAATCCGTCTATAAGTAGGCCGTCCCTTGGCTGTTTGCATTGGCTGTCGCTGGCATCTTTTGCACCAAAGCGCCCGGATGGCAGCCTGCCGCCGGGCGCTTTGTGATTTTGTGGCCAAAGTTTGGCACTGGCCAATCCGCTGCGCAGTCAGAGTTGAAATAAATCCAACCTATTTGCCATTTGCCAAACGCTGCCGATATCTGCATGTTGTTCTTATCTGGCCAGGACGGCTAGACCCAAAAGTCGAGTCACGTGTGGGAGTACACGGGGTGAGGGGGGGTCTGTTGTTCAGGCCCCCCATACCCGTTTCTAGTTTCGCATGTTTGGCTTAAAACAGGTTTAGCACTGTCCCAATAATCGTGCAGCCAATGGTGGCATAGGCGCCATCGATCAACAGCAGTTTGCGCGGCTTGCCGCCAAAACCGTAATGGGTGGCGATCCATGGCACGACAAGAAACGCGCCAATGCCAAAGCCCGACACCGGCCCTTTGCCGACCGTATCAATGCCAGACAGGGCAAAGATATGTCGCATCATCCCGGCCACGATGATCGCCGCGACAAAGGCCGTGATATAGGGCACAGGATTTGAGGCGTTGAGCGGCCTGCCATCGTCGCCAACCTCGATCTTGGCGGCCTCCATCCATGGTTTAGCCAGAGCCATGTACCAAACCGCGCCAAAGATATAGGACGCGGCGGCGGCCACGATAACATTGACGATTTCCATTAGAACGCCTCCCCGAGATTGTTTCGTTAACTATGCCGTCAAAAGCATATTCAGGCAAATCGGCGCGCGATTCTCTTTAAACTGTGTCCACCCTGTCGGTCGCGGCCATGGCGTTGATGATATCCCATTCCTCGCCCGTCACCGGCTGAATTGACAGCCTTGTATTCACTGCCAGCACCATCTTGGCCAGCGACGGCGTGGCTTTTACCTCAACCATCGAGATCGGTCGGGGCAGGGCCTGAACGGCCCGAATATCGACGCAGTCCCAGCGCTCATCATCGGTGGTGCTGTCAGGGTGGCTGAGCGCACAAACCTCGACAATGCCAACAATCTCTAAGCCTTTGCGTGAATGGTAGAAAAACCCACGGTCGCCGATTTTCATGAGCCGCATATTGTTGCGGGCCTGATAGCTGCGGATGCCGTCCCATTCTTCGCCGATATCGCCCTCGGCGACCTGTTTGTCCCAGCCCCAAACGTCGGGCTCCGATTTGAAAAGCCAATAGGTCATGGTTATTCCTCTTTTAAGGGGCGGTTGAGCAGCGCTGTCAGCGCCTCTTGGACATGTAGCTTGCCAGCGCAGAGCCCGGCCGTGGCGGCGCAGATCGGCAGGTCAAGCCCGTGTGTCTTGGCCAATGTGAGTGTCGCCCGCGCCGTGGCTGCGCCTTCAACGGTTACGCTGGGGTCAAAGCTGGCCTTTTGGCCCAGCGCCAGCCCATAGCGGTAGTTGCGCGAGCCATCCGAGGTGCAGGTCAACACCAAGTCGCCAAAACCGCTGAGCCCGGCCAATGTCTCGGACCTTGCGCCCAAGGCGGTGGCGAGGCGCAACATTTCGGCAAAACCGCGTGTCATCAGCGCGGCGCGCGCGCTGTCGCCAAAGCCTGCGCCAATCGCCGCACCACAGGCTATGGCAATCACGTTTTTGAGCGCGCCGCCCAGCTCGGCCCCGATCACATCGCCGCTGCGGTAAAGCCGCAGGGTTGGCGTGGCCAAGGCGTGCTGCAATGTGGCGCACAGGGCTGTGTCTTCGCAGGCGAGCGTCAGTGCTGTGGGCAGGCCGCGGGCAATGTCTGCGGCAAAGCTCGGGCCGGTCAGCACCGCTGCCGTGGTGCTGGGCAGGGCCGCGCCTATCAGTGCCGACGGCCCGGTGACGGTGGCAAGGTCAATGCCCTTGCAACAGGCGATCAACGGTTTGCCAGCCAAATGCGCGCCGTGTTCTTGCAAGAAGCCGCGCAGCTGTTGTGCAGGCACTGCCAGCAACACGGCGTCGGCCTGCCCCAGCACGGCGGCGTCGCCGGTTGGGCGGACTTCTGGCGGCAGCTCTATGCCGGGCAAACGCGGGCTTTGCCGGTCTTGCGCGGCCTGCGCCATGGCCTGCGCGTCGCGGCCCCAGAGCGCGATGTCGCGCCCAGCCGCCGCCTGCGAAATCGCCAACGCAGTGCCAAAGGCCCCCGCGCCTGCAACTGTCAGCTTCATGACTTTGCCCCTTTGCGCCCAGAGCCGCTAAGCGGCTTTGCTGTGGCATCAAGTGGCCAGCGTGGCCGGGCGGTCAGGTCTGCGCCATCGGTTAGGCCAAGCCGCAAACGGGCGCCGCCGGCATAGGCGATCATGGCGGCGTTGTCTGTGCAAAGCGCCAAAGGCGGGGCGACAAACGCAACGTTCATTTCGGCGCAAACCGTTTGCAATGCGGCGCGGATAGGGCCATTGGCCGCGACCCCGCCTGCCACAGCAAAACTAGGGGTTTTGGGCACGCTCTCTTGGTAGACCGCCAGCGCCCGCTTGGTCTTTTGTGCTAAAATGTCAGTGACTGCCGCCTGAAATCCAGCCGCCAAATCAGCGCGGTCTTCTTCGGTTAAGCCGCCTTTTTTCGCCAAAACACCGTCTCTTGCCCGCAATATTGCAGTTTTTAGCCCTGAAAACGACATTTCGCATCCGGGCCGGTTGAGCATCGGGCGGGGCAGGGCGAAGCGTGTTGGGTTACCATGCAAGCTGGCACGTTCAACTTCTGGCCCACCGGGTTGCGGCAAGCCGAGCAGCCGCGCGGTCTTGTCAAACGCTTCGCCGGGGGCATCATCTATGGTGCCACCGATACGGCGAAATTCGACCGGGCTTTTGACAATCAGAAACTGGCAATGCCCGCCTGAGACCAGCAGCAGCAGATAGGGATAGGGCAGCCCGTCAGTCAGCCGCGGCGTCAGCGCATGACCGGCCAAATGGTTGACGCCGACCAGCGGCAGCCCCGTGGCGGCGGCCAACCCTTTGGCGCACATCACGCCAGCGATTACCCCGCCAATAAGCCCCGGCCCGGCGGTAACGGCAATGCCATCAAGATCAGCCAGCCCAACATTTGCCTCGGCCAAAGCCGCCTCGACAGCGTGATCAACTCGCTCAACATGGGCGCGCGCCGCTAGCTCGGGTACGACGCCGCCAAAACTGGCATGCAGGTCTTGCTGACCGTAGATGATATTGGACAGGATCTCGGCGCTCTCATCGCCTTCGCCCACACGCACAACCGCAGCTGCCGTGTCATCACAGCTCGACTCAATGCCCAGAAGCAATAATTTGGCGAGATTTGGGGTTTGGGTTGCATGCATCTCTATGGCAGGTAGCATTCAGCCATAGGGCAAACAATGCCTGACAGTGAAAGCAAACCGCGCTTTATGCCAAAACAGACGCCGCTTATCTTGCTAACCCGGCCGGTCGAAGGTGCGCAGCGCTTTGCCGGTCAGCTCGGTGCGGTCGATGTTTTGATATCACCGTTGATGAAGATAGAGCCGATTGGTGGGCGCCCCCCCAAAGCGGGGGGGCTTGTATTAACGTCCGTCAATGGGGCGCAGGCGGCGGCGCGGCTGGGTATGGCCGCCGGGTTGACCGCCTATTGTGTTGGCCCGCAAACAGCCAAAGCCGCGCAGGATGCGGGCTTTAGGGTTGTGGCGGCGACAGGCGATGCGGTGGCGCTGTTGGCTTTGATCAAGCGCAAAGCCCCGGCAGAAAATCTGGTACATATTCGGGGCGAACATGCGCGGGGCAATATAGCCGCGCGGCTAAATGAGGCGGGGATAAAGTGCCATGAGACCGTGGCTTACCGGCAAACCAGCATGGCCCTGAGCGGCCCGGCACAGGCGGCTTTGGCTGCCAGCCGTCCGCTTATTGTGCCACTGTTTTCGCCGCGCAGTGCGGCGCTCTTTGCGCAAGCGGGGCCATTTGCCGCGCCGATAGTGGTTGTCGCACTTAGTAGTGCTGTGGCACAGGAAGCGACAAGAAGCGGCGCATTTTTGCGGCAGGGCGCAATGCTGGGGGGAATGTCTATCGCCGATGCCCCTGATAGTGAACATATGGTCTATGCTGTTTTGTCGGCGTATAAACGCTTGATAGATGCTGCGTGAATGGTTGAGAGCCTGCTTTGGGGTAACTAAGGTGGGCAAGCACATGCTAGTAGAGCTGTGTAGGTTTAGATTGAGGGGGGGTTATGGCAGACAACAAAAATTCCGGCGCATCAGATAAGCCGGAAGATCGGGAAAATAACTCTCATATGTCGGATCAAGAAGTTGACCAGACAGAGATAGATGCGACGACAGACGCTATTGAGGACGCCGAGCTGCTAGATGAGCTGCCTGCGCCAGTGGCGGATGACGTGGCCGAATCGTCTGAGGATGATTTGGAAGAGACATCTGATGATTTGAGCGGTGATGAGCTGGACAATGAGCCCGCCGCTGAGAATTCAGAGCCAGAGCCAGAGCCAGAGCCAGAGCCAGAGCCAGAGCCAGAGCCAGAGCCAGAGCCAGAGCCA
>JAESRD010000280.1 GCA_016764835.1 Paracoccaceae bacterium
GCGGGGCGATTGGCCGAGCAATAGCCGCTAAACCTGCTTAATGTTAAAAAGATTAACATCAGCTCTTGTTAGCTGCCTGTAGCGCCCCATCTTCTCCTTAAGCCGCCAATAATGCGGCGCAAAGGGAGTGAATATGAGACGTTACTCAAACACAGCGCAAATCGCTTGGACCATTGGCCTCTATTTGGTGGCCTTGTTGGGCCTGGTCGCTTCGGGGCTGCGGCTAGACATGTTGGCAGAGTGGTTCGCCACCGGGGTGCTGCCCGAGGATTGGGTCGATTTGCGCTATGTTGAACATCCGTGGTTGAGCCTTGCCCATGTCGCTCCGGGGGCGTTGTTTTTGTTGATCGGGCCACTCAACTTCCTGCCAATGTTGCGCAAAGCACAGCCGGGTTTACACCGTTGGTTGGGCCGTATTTTCATTGTTAGCGGGCTGATTTCTGCCCTGTCGGTTCTTGCTGTTGTGCTGGTTTTTCCGGCTATGGGCGGGCTGATTACGGTGTTCGCTTCTTGGCTATTTGGGCTTTTCATGGCCTATACGCTGGTACAGGGCTACCGCGCTATTAGGACCAAAGACGTCGCACGGCACCGCCGATTCATGATCCGCGCCTATGCTGCTGGGCTGGCGGTTTCGACCATTCGCATTGGTGGCATTCTGGCAGACGCGCTCTATGGTTTTGATTTTGCAGAAAACTTTGGCTTTGCCGTGCTGTTCGGTTTTGTGCTTCATGCGCTAATAGCAGAGGCGGTTATTTGGGCGACGCGGCGCAAACCGGCTCGCTAACGTGGGGCAATGTCCTTGCCACGCTTGAAACCCATAAACCCAAAAACTCATTGACACTGACAGGGCCAATGCTCAGCCTAAGGCATTGGTCTAAAATTTTGTTAACAACTCATTACGAGGTCTCAATGAGAATTTCTTATGTTTCAGCCTGCGCTGCATTGGCAGGTGTTTTAGCACTCCCCGTGGCAGCACAAGACGCATTGTCGCTGCTCAATGTTTCAACCAACACTTACGAGCGGCTGGAAAGCTGGGATGAACGCGGGCTGCGCCCGGCTGGCGTGGTCGAAATTCTTGAAAACGAGGGCATGGTTATCGCCGAAATTCGCGGCGTGTTTGATGTGCCGTGGACTGAGGAACTCAGCCGGTTGTCAATCCGCGCCAGCGATATCAAACTTGTGTTGGGCGATGGCACCGAGGTCGAATCCTTTGGCGATTATAGCAACCTTGGCCAGCTCGATATGGGCGGCCCATCGATCTCTATGTCGCGGCCGCGCGACTTCCCCGATGGCGATGCCCATCTTTATTACGAAGCGATGTTCATGGTCCCCTCGGGGACGACATCTGGCACCCTGACATTTGCGGGCGACATGCCGTTTTCGCAACTGGTCAATTTTCCGCCACCCGCAGAGCCGGTTGGCCTTGATAGTTTTGCCAGGATCGAGATTGTTAATGTCGATATTTTCCGCACCATTCGGTTGAAACGGGGCCGCGACACGCAAGAGGTGCATACGTCGATCACTGCGCCACCCGGCTTTGTGCTCGTCGATATCGAGGTCGAAGTCTTTGGCGTCGCGACCAATGAGTTTGAAGATGATGGCGATTTCGTCTTCCGCACCACTGATTTCAGGTTGGTCGGCTCGCAATGGGGTGATCTGGCGCTGATCGGTGAGCGGTTCTCATCGCGCATACTCGACTACCAATATAGCGCGGTTGATATTGGCGAAAGCACGACCCGTAATTGGGTCTGGCTGGTGCCTGAAGGGCTGCCAAATGCGGTGATAAACTACGGTGAAGCGCCGATGGTTGAAGTCACCTTTGCCGATGTTGTCGTGCAAGACGAAGGCTAATTGCGGTGGCTCGGCCGCGTAAAGTGGCCGGGCCTAGAGATCAATCTCTTCAACAAAACGGGCGTTTTGCTGAATGTAATCAAACCGTTTTTCTGGTTTTTTGCCCATCAACCGCTCAACCAAATCAGCCGTTTCGCCAACAACCCCGTCTTGGATTTTAACACGGATCAGCTTGCGGCTGGCCGGGTTCATGGTTGTGTCTTTCAGGTCTTTGGCATCCATTTCGCCAAGGCCCTTAAACCGTTGCAGATCAATCTTGCCTTTGCCGCCAAGACCAGCTTCCAAGATGCGGTCTTTCTCGGCATCGTCAGAAACATAGACCCGCTTTGCGCCTTGGGTCAGCCGGTAGAGCGGCGGACAGGCAAGGTAGAGATGGCCCGCATCAATCATTGGCCGCATCTGGGTGAAGAAAAAAGTCATGAGCAATGCGGCAATATGAGCGCCGTCAACATCGGCATCGGTCATGATAATGACCTTGTCATAGCGCAGATCATCAAGCGTAAACCGTGAGCCCATTCCAGCGCCAAGTGCTTGTGTCAGATCAGAAATCTCCTGATTGCTGCTCATCTTCGATGAGGCCGCGCCAAGCACGTTGAGGATTTTGCCACGCAGGGGCAACAGCGCTTGGGTCTTTCGGTCGCGCGCCATTTTGGCGCTGCCGCCAGCGCTGTCACCTTCCACGATAAACAGCTCTGTGCCGTCGCGCTGGGTGTTGGAACAATCAACCAGTTTGCCGGGCAGCCGCAGCCGCTTGGTCGCCGATTTTCGGGCGGTTTCCTTTTCTTTCTTGCGCAGCAGACGTTCCTCTGCCCGCAAAACCAAGAAGTCCAAAATATCGCCAGCCGATTTTGTGTCAGCCGCCAGCCAATTGTCAAAATGGTCGCGCACCGAGTTCTCGACCATTTTATGCGCGGCCTCATTGGTCAGCCGGTCTTTGGTTTGGCCAACAAAGCTGGGGTTGCTGATGAAGATCGACAGCAGGGCACAGCCGCCGCTGGTCAGATCATCGCGGTTGATCTGCACCGCTTTACGGTTACCGACCAGCTCGCCGTAAGCCCGCACACCCTTGAGCAGCGCCGACCAGAAACCCGCCTCATGCGTGCCGCCTTCGCGGGTGGGCACGGTGTTACAATAGCTTTGGATAAATCCGTCTTCGGTCGGCGACCAGTTGACGGCCCAGCCGATCGAGCCTGCCTCGCCGAACTTGTCGCGAAAGCTGACTTTGCCAGCAAAGGGGGCGGCGGCGTAGGTGGTTGCTTCGCCCAGCGTTTCATTGAGAAAGTCGCTCAAGCCGCCGGGGAAGTGGAATGTGGCTTCCATCGGCATATCGCCATCAGCGATTTGGCTCTTCCAGCGGATTTCAACACCAGAGACAAGGTATGCCTTGGACCGCGCCATGGTAAACAGCCGCTTTGGACTGAATTTGAGCGCGCCGAAAATCTCAGGATCCGGGTGGAATGTGACCGATGTGCCGCGTCTGTTTGGTGCGGCCCCGACCTTGGCCAGCTTGCCCTGCGGCACGCCACGGACGAAATCCATGGCAAACAGCTCGCGGTTGAGCGCCACTTCGACATGCATGAAATCAGACAGAAAGTTGACCACAGAAGAGCCGACCCCGTTGAGCCCGCCCGATGTCTCATAATTCTTGCCCGAGAATTTGCCGCCCGCATTGAGCGTGCAAAAAATGATCTCCAGCGCTGATTTGCTCGGGTCGCTGGGGTGGGGGTCAACCGGAATACCGCGGCCATTATCGCGAATGGTCACATGGTAGTTTTCATGCAGCTCGATCTCGATCCAGCTGGCATGGCCGGCCACGGCCTCATCCATCGAATTATCGACAATCTCGGCGACCATATGGTGCAGCGCGCGCTCATCGGTGCCGCCAATATACATGCCCGGCCGCAGCCGCACGTGGTCAACATCTTCGAGCACCTCAATAGAGGACGCGTCGTATTTGTCGGGATCATTCCCCGAAAACAGGTTGTCTGGCATACCGCTCATCTTTTTATGTGCCCCACTCAAAGGCATTGCCCTATTCTGACAGGTGCAACGCTTCGGGGCAATCCGACTGTTGTGGCTTGACCGCACGGGGCATTGTTGTGGCTTGACCGCACCGGGCATTGTTGTGGCTTGACCGCACCGGGCATGTTGTGGCTTGAC
>JAESRD010000281.1 GCA_016764835.1 Paracoccaceae bacterium
ACACCGGCATTGCCATGCGCCGCGCGGCGTTTTCGGCGGCAACAACCGGGTGTTCACCCAGCCTGCGCACCCTGAAATCGGCGTGTTCGCCCACCACAATCGCGTCATCGACCACGATCCCCAGCGTGATGATCAACCCGAACAGGCTGACCATGTTGATCGTCAGCCCGGCGGCATACATCAGCGCAATCGCGGCAAACATCGCCGCCGGAATGCCCGCCGCCACCCAAAAGGCGATGCGCGCATTCAGGAACAGGAACAGCAGCAACACCACCAACCCCAGCCCCATCAGCCCGTTGTCGATCAGAATGTTCAGCCGCCCGGTGATCGCCGCGGCGCGGGTGCGGATCAACTCGATCGTTACGCCCTGAGGCAGGCTGGGCTGCATCGTCCGGGCCACCTGTTCGACCAGCTCTTGGATTTTGATCGCATCGCCGCCGTCCGAGCGGTCAATCCGGATCGAGATCGCCGGGTTTGCGCCAACAAAATAGCTGCGATTACGGTCCACGCCCTCAACCCGAATTTCGGCCACTTCGCCAATCGTCAGCTTCGAGCCATCCGGGTTTGAACGCAGGGCGATCCCGGCAATATCGTCGGGTTTGCGCTTTTCGACGCCGGTGCGCACCCGGGCATTTGCGCCGCGGACATCCCCTGCCGGATCGGTGCTTACCTCGGCGGCAATGGCCCGGGCGCTCTGCGACATGGAAATGTCATGGGCCACCAAACTGGACGAGGGCACCTCGACGATGGTTTCGGGCGCGGCAACACCCCGGATCGAGCTGCGGGTCACCCCGACGGCGAACAACCGGGTGACGAATTCATCCGCGAACAGGCCCAGTTGCTGCGGGCCGATCGGGCCGGTGATTACCACGTCGGTTACCCGGTCGCGCCAACGTCCGCGCCGCACGGTCGGGTCGTCGGCCCCGTCGGGCAGCGAGGTAATGGCGTCCACCGCCACCTGCACATCATCCGCCGCGCGGCCCATATCCCAGCCGGGCTCGAACTCTAGAATAATCGTCGCGCGCCCTTCACGCGATACCGAGGCCGATTTTTCGACCCCGTCCACCCCCAACAGCGCCGGTTCAAGGATTTGCACGATGGCACCGTCCACGTCCTCGGGGCCGGCCCCTTCCCAGATTACATTGACCCGGACATTATTGATGATCACGTCAGGAAAGAACTGCGCCCGCATATTGGGCATCGCCGCCGCGCCCAGCACCAGAAGCACCAGCAGCAACAGGTTGGCGGCGGTGCGGTGGCGGGTGAAATACGACAACACGCCGCCTGCGGCTTGGGGGATATCGCGCATCATTTCCCCACGGGCCGGCTAAAAACTATGGGTTTGCCGTGCTCTAACATGCCGCTAGCCGCCAATCCGCGATTCGATCCGCTGCACCAGCTGCGCGGGCACTTTGGCCTCGGCCAGTTGCTCAAGCGCTTGTGCCTTTTCCGCCTCGGGCATCTGACCAGAATCCTTGACAAAGGCGACCAGTCTGGCCCGCCTCTCGTCGCTTAGCTCCAGCATTGTTGCACCGGGCGTAACGCCAGCCTCGTTGCGTATTGGCCGCACCCGTATGCCCGCGCCCAGCAGTGGCGTGCGCCCACTGACCACTTCGCGCCCCGCCAGCCCCGGCCCGCGCAACAGCACATGGTCGCCCTGTCGGCGCACCAGATCAACGCGCAGCGTTTCCAGCCTGTCATCAGGGCCCAGCACCAAAACCGTGCCGCTGGCATCCAACGCCGAAGCAGGCAAACGCGCCACATCCGACACCGGCGGCTCGTCTGCCAATACGGTCACGAAATCGCCCGGCTTGAAACCCCGCGCCTCGGTCAGCCGCGCAAATATCACCCGCCCCGATTGGCCCTCGCCGGTTGCGGCACTGTCGCGGCTGACCCGGCCTTTGGCGCTCAGGTCCGCGCCGGTCACGTTTAGCGTCGCCAGAACCGGCCCCGGCACCAGCGCGCCGGCCCCATCCAACAGCCGTGCATATTGTGCGATCGAGACCCGAAACGCGACCTCAAGCGCCGCCGGGTCGACCAGTTCGGCCAGCTTTTCATTGGCCGAGACCAACCGCCCTTCGACCAGTGAAACCGCGCTTAGCGTGCCATCAAACCCGGCCCGCAAGGTGGTGTCGTCCAAATCGCGTTTGGCGACCCCAAGGGCGATTGCCGCCCGTGCCTGCCGGGTTGCGGCCTGATCCACCCGGCCCTCGGCGCTGGCAACGGCTTGGCGTCGGGCCAGAACCGACTGACGCGCCGCGGCGCTGGCCAGCTCGGTAATTTCAACCGCAGCGGCGGTGCCGACCCCACGGGTTTTCAAATCCATCTGCCGCTGATGGGCGCGCGTGCGCAATGATGCCTGTTCCTTTGCCGCCTCCAATTCGTCCCGGGCCAAAACCAGCCCGCGTCCGGCGTCGCGTTGTTCGGCGCGCGCGTCCTGCACATCGCTTTGCACCCGGTCCAGCGCCGATTGCGCATCCGCCGGATCAATCCGCACCAAAACATCGCCCGCCCGAACAACGCCGCCCTCTTCAAACTGCTCGGCCAGCCAGATCACCCGCCCGCCTGTCGCTGCGCGCAATTCCAGCGTGCGGCGGCTTTGCACCTGGCCAAAGGCCTGCAATACCGGGGTAATCACCTGCATTTCTGCGGTTTGCACGTTGACCGCGAACACCCGCTCGCGGGCCTCGGGGGTCGGGCGTTCGTTGCTCATCCGGACCTGCACCGCAGACATCACCAACTGCCCCGCATAGATCAACAGCGCCAGCGTCAGCGACGCCAGGAACACCCCAACCAGACTTTGCCGTAAAAATCGCATGCCTTGAAACACCTAAAGGGCCGCATTGCGCGACCATTCCTCATCAGTAGCGACGCCCAGTATGCGCCAGATTGAAGCCAAACGCCAAGCCTTGGAACTGTAAACGCACGGGGTCGTTATTTCCGTCGCAAATGTTCGTCCAGACGCGGCATCATCTCGACAAAGTTGCAGGGGCGGTGGCGGATATCCAGCTGCATCTGCAACAATCCGTCCCACGCGTCTTTGCAGGCACCGGGACTGCCGGGCAGGGCAAACAGATAGGTGCCCCCGGCGA
>JAESRD010000282.1 GCA_016764835.1 Paracoccaceae bacterium
ACGCGAAAAGAGGGCTATAAAGGCTGTTGTGCCGCCGTTTCTGGCACCGGTTTTTTTGCCTCAACCGCTGCTTTGCGTATCCCGACGCTCGGGCTGGCGGGCTCTGATGACAGCGCCACCCCGCCTGATCTTGTGCGTGAAACCACCGATCTTGTACCCGGCTCGCAGTTTCATCTTTTTCGTGGCGCGGGTCATCTGCCTTGTGCCGAACAGCCAGAGCAATATGCCAAAGTGCTCGGACAGTTTCTGCGCAATATTGGCCATATTTAACCGCGAGAAAGACCCATAGCATGGCACGTTTTCTTCTGATCCATGGCTCATGCCACGGTGCTTGGTGCTGGCGCGATACGATTGCAGCGCTTGAAACGCAGGGCCATGAGGCTATCGCCATTGACCTGCCCTCGCATGGCGATGACCCAACCCCGGTTGGGGACGTGACCTTGCCGCTCTATGCCCAAGCAATTGTTGACGCATTAGACGGCCGACCGGCCCATATTGTTGGCCATTCAATGGCTGGTTACCCGATCACCGCCGCCGGACTTTTGGCCCCTGATCTGGTTGAGCGGCTGGTCTATCTTTGCGCCTATCTGCCGCATGTGGGCCTTGGGCTGGCCGATATGCGCCGAGCTGGCCCGTCTCAGCCACTGGCTAATGCGATTATCGTCGCTCCTGACCGGGCCAGCTTTACCATCGACCCAAACAAAGCGGGCGCTTGTTTTTACCATGATGTGGTGCCCAAAACCGCCGCTTGGGCAATATCAAAGCTCTGCCCGCAGGCGATATTGCCGCAAGAAACGGCGCTAGATGCCCTGCCCGATCTACCGCGCTCCTATATTCGCTGCATGCACGACCGGACCATTCCGCCAGCCTATCAGGTAGAGATGTCAGCGGGTTTTGACACGGCCGATATCTATACAATGGAGCGCTCGCATTCGCCGTTTTTGTCAGACCCTGAAGGGCTGGCTACTATTCTAACGAAGATCGCAAATAGCTAGGTGTCAACAGCCCGAACATGGCGCACTTGAAAACTAAACTAGGTAGTTTATATCGGAGCCACGCACGGCCCCGCAGGCTGTGCCTTTTCGCGGCCCCTCCCCTTGCCTAAGTGATCACAAAACCTATGAAAAACCGCCTGCCGATTACCTTCATACTGATCACCGTTGCGCTGGATTCTATGGGCTTTGGCCTGATCATGCCGGTGATGCCGAGCCTGATCCAAGAGCTAAGCGGCAGCAATATTAGCAATGCGGCCCTGTGGGGCGGTATTCTGGCCACGGCATTTGCCATCATGCAGTTCCTGTTTGGGCCAATGGTTGGCAATCTGTCAGACCGTTTTGGCCGCCGCCCGGTGCTGATGATTGCGCTGTTTATTATGTCGCTCGACTATCTGGTTATGGCCGTTGCCGGTACGATGTGGCTGCTGCTGGTTGGGCGGATTGTTGGCGGTATTACCGCCGCCACCCAGTCTACCGCCGCGGCCTATATGGCTGATATTTCGACCCCCAAAGAGAAGGCCGCCAACTTTGGCCTGATTGGTGCCGCTTTTGGCGTTGGCTTTATTCTGGGGCCGCTCTTGGGGGCCGCTTTGGCTGAGCTAGGATCGCGCGCGCCGTTTTATGCCGCTGCCGCATTGGCCGCTGCCAACCTCGCCTTTGGCTACTTTGTTCTGCCCGAAACCGTGACTGACCGCATCCGCCGCCCCTTTGAATGGCGCCGCGCCAACCCGTTGTCTGCATTCAAAAATATCGGCTCCTTGCCGGGGCTGACGCCGCTGATGGTTATCACATTCATCTATAATGTCGGCTTCTTCGTCTACCCGGCGATCTGGGCTTATTTCGCTATAGAGCGGTTTGGCTGGGGCACCGGCATGATCGGGCTGTCGCTCGGCATGTTCGGCCTGTCTATGGCGCTGGTCCAAGGCGTGCTTATCCGCCCGATATTGCGCATATTGGGCGACCGAAACACCGTTATTTTTGGGCTGTTGGTTGACGTCTTCGCCTTTACCTTCTTGGGCTTTGTCAGCAACGGCTGGGTGGCGCTGGCCGTGCTGCCGATCACCGCCTTTGGCTCGGTCGCTGGCCCCGCCATATCGGGGCTGATGTCACGCAGCGCTAGAGATGACCAACAGGGCGAGCTGCAAGGCACGCTGGCCTCTATCGGCGCTGTGTCGATGATCGTGGCGCCGATCTTGATGACCCGGACATTTTGGTACTTTACCAGCTCTGACGCCCCAACTTATCTGCCCGGCGCACCGTTCTTGCTGTCAGCCCTGCTGACGCTGATCTGCGTGGTTGTTTTTGTGAGAACACGGCCGCAAAACGCCGGTGGTTGACGGCTAATTAAATACGCGTTCAAATGCCGACAATCACCTAGGCGGATTGATCAATGCCCCCTACAAGACCAGCTATTGCGCGCCAAGATCACATGGGTGGTCGAAGGCCCAATTGCCGAACGGCGGGCTCTCGGATTGCTAAACCACTCACCCCGATAAATGACAGTTCAGCAACTTTGTCACTGGCAAAGATCGAACAGGAAGAGGTTTCGGCCATTGCAGCCGAACTCGCAACCTCTTTCAATGTCACAAAATCACTTGTCTATTTCGGCTTTGACATCGGCCCAGAACAGGGCTTCGGGCTTTGTTTCGCACCCAGCTTTCTCAGCTGGATTGTTCAAAACGACTTTAGATTGTCATTTGACGGCTTTGTGCAGCCTAATGCCTAATGCTAAAAATTTGGCGATCCCGGGAGGAATCGAACCCCCAACCCCCTGCTTAGAAGGCAGGTGCTCTATCCGGTTGAGCTACGGGACCGCTCGTCCCTCAGATAGCGAAACCCGCGCGGGCGGGCCAGAGCAAAAATGGCGGTTTTCGCCTGAAGCGCGAACTTCATGCGGCTTGCTGGCTCAGTGGGTCCAAACCGTGCGGCGGTTGGTGGCAAAGTTTTCGCCGTATCCGCCTGCGCGCAGGTTCGGTTTGCGCTTGTTTGGCTCAGAGATATCAACCTCAATGCCATGCGCATTTGCGTAATCAACTGCGGCTTGTTTACTGTCAAAGTTTAGGCGAACTTGTTGGTTCATATCGCTCGAGCTGGTCCAGCCCATAAGCGGATCGACAGACTTTTGGCCTGCTGGCGCATGGACAAGCACCCAATTCTTGGTCTTGGCGGTGCCCGACTGCATCGCGTTCCGGGCTGGCTGATAAATACGTGCGCGCATTAACTGGCTCCTGAGCTTTGTCTTAGCTTATGCCAAGAAGGTTGAGGGAGGATCAAGGGCTTTGGTGCAATGGCTGCCTAATGCCCGCCGTTTAGCGCCCCGGTTTTGACCTCATAGTTGACCGCGATACCGTAACTTGGGTCGTCATTTGACGGCACCATCAGCTGTTCGGCCTTGTGCAACAGCGCGTGGCAATCGGGCGACAGGTGCTTAAGCTCAACCCGTTTGCCTTCGGCCTCATAGCGCGCGGCCAGTGCTTCGATCGCTTGTAGAGATGATTGGTCAACCACCCGGCTATCGGCAAAGTCGATCACGACCAACGCGGGGTCACCCTTGGGGTCAAACAGCTCCGAGAAGCCCTCGGCCGAGCCGAAGAACAACGGGCCCTCGATCATGTAGGTCTTGGTGTCGCCTTCGGTTCTGGTGCGGGCGTGAATGCGCGAGGCATTGTTCCAAGCATAGGCCAGCGCCGAGACGATAACGCCGACGACCACGGCGGTGGCAAGGTCTGTCCAGACCGTGACCACGGTGACCAGCACCATCACAAGCGCGTCTGTGAGCGGAATTTTGCGAAGAATGGTGAGGCTCTGCCAGGCGAATGTGCCGATGACGACCATGAACATGACGCCAACAAGCGCCGCCAGCGGGATGATTTCAATCAGCGGCGAGGCGAACAAGATGAAGATCAGCAGGAATGCCGCCGCTGCGAGGCCCGAGAGCCGGGTGCGACCGCCTGATTTCACGTTGATCATCGACTGGCCGATCATGGCGCAGCCGCCCATGCCGCCAAAGAACCCGGTGACTGTATTGGCAATACCTTGGGCAATGCATTCTTGGCTGGCGCCGCCGCGCTTGCCGGTGATCTCACCGACAAGGTTGAGCGTCAGCAGGCTCTCGATCAGGCCAATCGCTGCGAGGATCAGCGAATAGGGCAGGATGATCCGCAGCGTCTCAAAGTTGAGCGGCACGATGGGGATGTGAAACATCGGCAAGCCGCCAGAGATGGAGGCCATATCGCCAACCCGCGGCACATCAAGCCCAAGCCCGATGACGACAACGGCGACAATACCAATGCCTGCCAGCGGCGCCGGAAAGGCCGTGGTGATGCGCGGCATGATCCAGATGATCGCCATGGTCGCGCCAACAAGCCCGAGCATCAGGAACAGCGGCCAACCGGTGAGCCAGTCGCCCCCGGCCATGCCGTG
>JAESRD010000021.1 GCA_016764835.1 Paracoccaceae bacterium
ACATTGGATCGTCTGAATAAACGCGGGTTTATCAATTCCGGCAAAGGTGGCACTTACTCAATTTCCATGGCCCGCAAAGCCGCTTATCGTTTTTCATCACCCGGCCGCCGTTTTTGATGATCTGGCCTGCGCCGTCAACATAGCGCACCCTAAGCATATGATCGCGCGCCGCCCCGGCCTGCACCCGCCTTGGCCCGGCATTGTTCATAGCGGCGACTGCGCCCAATGTCGGCGTCCCTGATGTGCCGAGCAGACGGCCCCAATCGGCGGGCTCAAAGGCCAGCCTTTGGTTGTGCTCAGTCAAAGCGGCCTCAATCTCAGCCATCGGCGTGCCCGCCCCGGCGACCAACGTCATGGCTTCGGGTTCATAATGGCTAATGCCGCTCAGGCCTGACAGGCTAAGCGCTTGACCCGCCACTTGCATGGCCTTGGTGCCGCCGCCGCATATGGCCAATCGCCCGGTCGCGACGCGGACCATGTCGGCCAGCTCGGCCTCGCTCGACGGGCGCAAAATATCGCTCATTGGCTGACCTCGCGGCGTGACTGACTTGATGCCAGCGGAAAAACCTTAGCCGCATTGAGCAACCAATGCGGATCAAACACATCCTTCACCCTCATCTGCGCTTCAAGATCAACCGGGTCGAATTGCACATTCATCAGGTCGCGCTTCTCTAGCCCAACACCGTGTTCACCGGTCAGACAGCCACCAACCTCGACACAGAGCTTAAGGATCTCAGCACCCAGTTTTTCGCAGGTTTCCAGCGCGCCGGGCTCATTGGCATTGTACAATATCAACGGGTGCATATTGCCGTCACCGGCATGAAACACATTGGCCACACGCAGGCCAAACTGCTCTGACAGCTCGCCAATCCGGCGCAGAACCATCGGCAGTTTTGACACCGGGATCGTGCCATCGAGGCACATATAATCACCGAGCTGGCCCATGGCGCCAAAGGCCGATTTGCGGCCAAGCCAGATGCGCGCGGCTTGGTCAGCGTCCGCCGCCTCGCGAAACTCAACCGGGTTATGTTTGGCGGCAATATCTTTGATCAGCGCCAATTGGTGGGCGATCTCGTCGGGCGACCCTTCGACCTCGACAATCAACAATGCCTCGCAAATCGGGTAGCCCGCACCCGCATGGGCCTCGGTGGCCTCAATGCAAGGACGGTCCATAAACTCGATCGCCACCGGTAAAACCCCGGCTTTGATTATGCCCGACACGCAGGCCCCGGCAACCTCGGAACTGTCAAAGCCTATCAGCACCGGCCGCGCGCCTTCAGGCTTTGGCAATATCCGCAACACGGCCTCAGTCACCACGCCAAGCTGCCCCTCAGAGCCACAGATCAGGCTGAGCAGATCAAGCCCGGCCGCGTCCATATATGGCCCGCCAACCTCGACAATACTGCCATCCATCATCACCATGGTCACGCCGAGCAGATTGTTGGCCGTCACCCCGTATTTGAGGCAATGCGCGCCGCCCGAATTCATTGCGATATTGCCAGCAATCGCGCAGGCCAGCTGGCTTGACGGGTCGGGCGCATAAAAGAAGCCCTTGGCCTCAACAGCGCCGGTGACAGACAGGTTGGTGCGGCCAGATTGCACCCGAATAAAGCGCTCGGCGTAATTGGTCTCGATCACACCGTTCATGCGGGCGACGCCCAGCACAACGCTATCAGCCGAGGGCATGGCCCCGCCAGCAAGCGATGTGCCCGCGCCGCGCGGCACCACCGCAACCCGCTCAGCGTGGCAGACCTTGAGCACCGCCGCGACCTCTTCGGTGGTCGCGGGCAGCACCACACAAAGCGGTGTGCAGCGGTAAGCCGAAAGCCCGTCGCATTCATAGGCAATGGTTTCCGACGGGTCATGAATGACGGCATCTGCGGGCAAAACAGTTTGCAAACGCTGCACTATTTTGGATTTGTTGGCTAAAATACGGGCATCAGGGACCGGCATTTCCATGTTGCTACTCCTGCAATTTACCCAAAAAAGACTGGCAATGCGCCCAATAACGGCTGGCACCGCCACGCTGGCTGAATTATTGGTAAGGATATATTACCAATTAAATCGTGATGCAAGCCGCATTGCGCAAACCGTGGCCAAAGGCCTATTCTACAGACATGGATTTACCACTGACCCTCTCGCTGCTCACGCATTTTGACACCGCCGCCCTCGCGTTTTTACTGGTCGCTTGGTACGGGATCGGCTGGCGGATCGAGCACCCATCAGCAAAGCACCCTTCGGTTACCGTGCAAATGGCCGGGTATCGGCGCGAATGGATGCGCCAGTTTATCACCCGTGAAAACCGAATATTTGACGCGCAGATCATTGGCTCATTGCGGCAAGGCACGTCGTTCTTTGCCTCAACATCGATCTTCGCGCTTGGTGGCACATTGGCGCTTATTGGCAACCCGACACCACTGGCATCTGTCGCCGGACAGCTGGGTCAAACAGTGGCGCCCGCCCTGCTCTGGCAGCTCAAACTGGTGGCCGTCGTGCTGTTTCTGACCCATGCATTCCTCAAATTCGTCTGGTCTCACCGGGTATTTGGCTATTGCATGGTCATGATGGCCGCCGTGCCAAATGACCCCAAAGACCCGGCCTCAGAACTGCGCACAAAACAAGCGGCAGAGCTGAACATCCGTGCCGCTTGGAACTTTAACCGTGGGCTGCGGTCCATGTATTTTGCCTTAGGCACATTGGCTTGGCTGCTCGGCCCCGCGCCCTTGGTGCTGGCTACGCTGGCGGTGCTTTGCCTGCTCTGGGTCCGCGAGTTCTCGTCGGTCCCGCACGCTGTTCTCAGTCAGGAGAAGATGGAATGATGCGCAATACCCTCGCCCTTTGCATCAAAACTTTTACCCTTTGCATAGTCCTGGCCAGCCCGGCCTTGGCCGATCTGCCGCAAATTGTCAGCGCCTCAGCCCAGCAGCAGAGCGACGGCTGGCGCTTTGATGTCACCCTGCGCCACCCTGACAGTGGCTGGGATCACTATGCTGATGGTTGGGAAATCTTGCTGCCGGATGGCAGTTCCGCTGGATTGCGGGTTTTGGCGCATCCGCATGAGGCAGAGCAGCCTTTCACCCGGTCACTCGGCGGCGTCACCCTGCCCGAAGGCACCCAGTTTGTCCGCATTCGGGCGCGGTGCATCCGAGATGGCTGGACAGATGATAGCGTTGTTGTCGAACTGGCGCGCCCCTAACATCTGAGGCCCCTTGCCACCTTGAACAAACGCTGCATTGGCTTATCATAGCGATATGAACAAAACGCCCGATTCAGATGATAGATATGATGCCGAAATTCGCGCCGCAGGTCTGCGTGTGACCCGGCAGCGGCGTGTCATTATGCAGGTGCTAAGCGCATCAAACGATCACCCTGATGTGCCAGAGCTGCACCGGCGGGTTTGTTTGCAAGAGGCCTCAGTCTCGCTGGCCACCGTCTACCGCACCCTTGCTGCGCTGACCGAGAAAGGCGTTGTGCAACGCCTTAGCTTTGAGGGCACAGGTGCGCGGTTTGAAACCAATGACACGCCGCATCATGATCATATCGTTGATATTGAAAGCGGCGCTGTCACCGAGTTCGTCTCCGCCGAAATTGAGCGGCTACAACATGACATCGCCCGCGCCCATGGCTATGAGATTATCTCGCACCGGCTTGAGCTATATTGCCGTAAAGCCAAGACATAGTTTGAAATTTTGTTCACGATTTCGACAATCTGTTCACTTTGCCCTGAATCTGTTCACTTTCCGCTGCCAGATAGTTGCATCTGCCCGCCAGATTTGGCTTTGGTCTGACAACATGTTTTTCGCCGCAGATAGGATCCATATATGCGCTTTGCTCTCACTTCCGCCCTCCTTCTCCTCTCTAGCCCGCTCATGGCCGACACTGCCGACGGCGACGCACTGTTGGCGCTCAGCTGGGATGAGATCGTGGCCGAGGCCCGTGGCGGAGAGGTTAACTTCTTCCTCTGGGGCGGCGCAGATAACATTAACCAATATATCTCTGAGACCATTGGCGGGATTTTGGCTGATGAATACGGCATTACCCTCAACCGGGTTGGTCTGACCGACACCGCAGATGCGGTGAACATCGTGCTCTCTGAGAAAGAGGCCGGGGTGAATGACGCCGGTGCGGTTGATATGATTTGGATCAACGGCGTTAATTTTCGCACGATGGCGCAGGGCGGGCTGGCCTGGTGTGGCTACCCCGATCTGTTGCCAAACAACGCTTTGGTCAACTGGGACAACCCGGCCATTGCCAATGATTTCGGCCTGCCTGTCGCGGGCTGCGAAATCCCGTGGAGCGGCGCGCAATTCGCCTTTGCCCATAACAGCGCCACCCTGACAGAGCCGCCGCGCGACATTGCCGCCCTGCTCGACTGGGTGCGCGACAATCCCGGCCAGTTCACCTACCCCGCTGCCCCAGACTTTAATGGTGCCGCCTTCGTGCGCCATGTATTCTACCATGTTGCCGGCGGCCCAGACCGGCTGCTCGGGGCGTTTGACCAAGCCGTGTTTGATGAGGTTGCCACCGAGACTTGGGCGCTTTTAAACGATCTGGAACCTTATCTGTGGCGCGAAGGCGCCACCTATCCGGCCTCGATCACCCAGTTGCAAACCATGTTCGCCAATGGCGAAGTTGCCCTGTCGTTTGAGTATAACCCGTCGCAGTTTGGCGCGGGCGTCGAGGCTGGCCTGTTCCCTGCCTCGGTGCGCTCCTACGGGCTAACAGACGGCACATTGGCCAATACCAACTACACGCTCATTCCGTTTAACTCGCCCAACAAAGCCGCCGCTTTGGTGCTGCAAAACGTGCTGCTCTCGGGCGATGCGCAATATGCCAAGGCCCAACCAGAGGTTTGGGGTGCGACACCGGCCATCGAAGTGGCCCGTCTGCCCCAGGCGCTGCAAGACGCCTTCGCCACCCTACCAAGCCACCCGTCTGTGGTCAGCCAAGCTGAGCTGGGCATGGCCGCTCTGCCAGAGCTACAAGCCGAATGGATTGCAGCAATTGAGGCCGGTTGGATCGAACATGTCGGCCAGAACTAGGCCCGATAGCCGGTGAAACGCTGGCCGCTCTATCTGGCAATGTTGCCCGCGCTGATCGTGCTTGGCCCGCTGTTTTACGGCGGGCTGGCTGCGGGTCTGG
>JAESRD010000022.1 GCA_016764835.1 Paracoccaceae bacterium
GCCGCCCGGGCTGAGCCGCCGGTTGCCATGTCGCAAGCGCCGGTCCTGCCGCCGCTGGTGGCACAGCGCCATCCGTCCAGCCCTGCCGCAGCTTTTGCGCCCGAAGAAGAGCACGTTATTGAGCCGCTGGTTGAAAGCGCGCCTAGGGCTGTTGCTGACCCTGCCGCCCCCGATGCTCTGGCCGATGCGCTGCCGAAATATTCGGTGCCTTTTGCCGCGCAAAAGAAGGTTGTGCAGCACAAAGTACGCCGTGCCGTTCAGCCCTCAACACGGGCCAAGGCCGAGGCGCAGCCGCTTTTGCCGCTCGAAGAGGCACCGGCCCCGAGCTATGATTATCCGCCATTGGCGCTGTTGGCCGACCCAGATGTGGTTGAGCAGCATCATCTGTCTGACGATGCGCTGGAAGAAAACGCCCGCCTGCTCGAATCGGTTCTTGATGATTACGGCGTAAAGGGCGAGATCGTCTCGGTCCGCCCCGGCCCTGTTGTCACCATGTATGAGCTGGAGCCTGCGCCGGGCCTCAAAGCCAGCCGGGTCATTGGCCTTGCCGATGATATTGCCCGCTCGATGTCGGCACTGTCGGCGCGTGTGTCTACCGTGCCGGGCCGCTCGATTATTGGCATTGAGCTGCCCAATGAGAAGCGCGAAATGGTTGTGCTGCGCGAGATCCTCTCCGCGCGCGCCTTTGGCGACAGCAATATGAAACTGCCGCTGGCTTTGGGCAAAGATATTGGCGGCGAGCCGGTTGTGGCCAACTTGGCCAAAATGCCTCACCTGCTGATTGCTGGTACGACCGGTTCGGGTAAGTCTGTGGCGATCAACACTATGATCCTCAGCCTGCTTTACAAGCTGTCGCCTTCTGAGTGTCGGATGATCATGATTGACCCCAAAATGCTGGAACTCAGCGTTTATGACGGCATTCCGCATTTGCTCAGCCCTGTGGTGACAGACCCCAAAAAGGCGGTTGTGGCGCTTAAATGGGTCGTGGGCGAGATGGAAGATCGCTACCGCAAGATGTCGAAGATGGGCGTGCGCAATATTGATGGCTATAATAGCCGCGTCGCCGATGTGCTGGCCAAGGGCGAGCTGTTTGAGCGCACGGTTCAGACCGGGTTTGACGACGAGACAGGTGATCCGATCTTTGAAACCGAAGAGACGGTGCCAGAGAAGATGCCGTATATCGTCATTATCGTTGATGAGATGGCCGACCTGATGATGGTCGCTGGCAAAGAGATTGAGGCTTGTATTCAACGCTTGGCCCAGATGGCACGTGCCTCGGGTATTCACCTGATCATGGCCACACAGCGGCCATCGGTTGATGTGATCACCGGCACGATCAAGGCCAACTTCCCAACGCGGATCTCGTTCCAAGTGACCTCAAAGATCGACAGTCGGACGATTTTGGGCGAGCAGGGCGCGGAGCAACTGCTGGGCATGGGCGATATGCTTTATATGGCAGGTGGCTCCAAGATTACCCGGGTGCACGGGCCGTTTTGCTCGGATGAAGAGGTTGAAGAAGTCGTCAACCATCTCAAGAGTTACGGGCCACCTGTCTATGTAACAGGCGTGGCTGATGGGCCAGATGAAGCGACCGAAAGCTCGATCGACCGGGTGCTTGGTCTTGGTGGCAACACTGATAGCGGCGACGCCCTTTATGACGAAGCCGTGCATATCGTGGCGCGGGATCGCAAATGCTCGACATCATACATTCAGCGCAAGCTGGCCATTGGCTATAACAAGGCGGCGCGCCTTGTTGAGCAGATGGAAGATGAGGGTCTGGTGACCCCGGCCAACCATGTGGGCAAGCGCGATGTGCTGCTGCCTGAAATTCAAGAAGAGTACTAGCGCCATACCGGCATGGGTTCGCTCGGCGTTAGGGGCGATAGAAAATTGGACGACTTGGAAACTAAGAGAGCAAGGATTTGTCGGAAGTTCTGGTAATTTGGATTGTCTTTGCAATCGTCTTTTATGTGCCGTTTCAAAAGTGGACTGCCACATCGAAAGCGCCAAGGCTCAGCGCTTTGTTCTGGCCGGTGATTATAGGGCTGTTTGTTGCTGTGATTGTTGGCGGAACCGGAATTGGTATTTTCGACAACCTGAAACGTAAACTTCGAAAGTAAGAATTTTAGATGCGCAAAATCGTGACAGAAGACGAGTTCGAAAAGCTAGCCGGAAGGATTGTTCCGATCCAGCGGGATACCAAAATATTTGACGGAGATGCTTTTGAATGCTGCTGCGGGGAAAGCCATATTTTCCGAACGGGCATGACAATCGTCACCCATGAAGGGATAAACGGCAGGTTCATATTGCTGTGCAATGCAAACAAAGGTGAAGTCTACATGGTCTTGATCAAGACCAAGCTTAAGTTAGGTTTTATGTACAAGGGTTTGGAATTGTTGGGTGGCATAAGGGTGGATCCGTCACCGCAATAGCCGCAACCAAGCCTTAGTCAATGAGTGGTTTAGCCCGCTAAAGCCACATCATCCACACCGCCACCGCCGCCAGCACCGCACCAAAGCCCATATTGAGCCAGCGCGCGCTGCGTTCAGAGCGCAACAGCCCGGCAATCTGGTCGCCGAGCAGGGTCCAGACCACGAAGGCGAACATATTGTTCAGGGTGAAAACAACGCTGAGCAGCGCAATCATGGCCAGCCGGTTTGGCTCTGCGGGGCTAAGAAATTGGGTGAACATGAGGGTCATGATGACATAGCCCTTTGGGTTGAGCACCAGCAAGACAAAGCCATCGCCAAAGCTGGCTGGCCGGGCATCGGCCACATCTGTCATCGCGCCAGAGCGGAACATCTTCCAAGCGATCCACAGCACGTAGCCCGCGCCTGCCAATTTGAGCGCCTTAAACAAGTCCGGCGCTTGGTCCAAGGCCGCGATGATCCCCAGCCCGATTAACCCGGTGACGATGAGGGTCGCCAGATGATAGCCCAAATTGGCTGAAATGGTGGCGCGCAGGCCAAAGCGCGCACCATTGGCAGCGAAGAACATGTTGCCTGGGCCGGGGCTATAGGCCAGCGGGAACAGGAAGAGGATCAGGGCGAGTGTGGTTTGTAACATGGGGGTGAGGGTGGCTTGTGTCGGGCGGTTGGGCGACCCGGTTCGTGCGGAAAGGGGCTTGATCGACAAAGGCACTCAATGCTCAATGGCGGTATGCCACCTTTGAACGAGCTCAATATCGCGCCGTTTTTGCCAGAATGGCGGCGCGCTTTCGGCGAGATGCCGCCCTTGGGCCATATCTTGAGGCAAAGCAGCTCTGCTTGTTGGGCGCGGTTTCATGCATTGCCAAATTCTAAGCGGTTGGCCCGTACCAGCGGGGAGAAAACCATCATCCTGTCCCGTGCGAACACATTGGTTACCGCCTGCTTTGGGGCGCGGCAGCCCATTTGGCTGATTGTTCCGCGATACACTGGCTGCGCATCTGCTGATGAAGATATTGTTGTGCAGATGAGAATGCAAAAGGCTTTCACGTGGGTCGATGAAAGGGAAGCACGAGAAGACCAAATTGGCATCACATTTTTCGTCAAGCGGCTTTTCTGGACACCAAATTCACTGGATGATCTGTTTGAACAGATTGCAGATGGTAATGAACGGGCCGTGCTTTTCGCAGAGCGAGACCAGGTCGCGTTTGCGCCCTATGATGGTGGCTTTGACATTCTAAGTTCCCAGCCCGCGAAGGTAAATTATCTCGAGGAAGAATATGCAGCATGGATGTCTTTGAGGGCAGACAGGCTCTAGGCGCAAGTTCTGGCACCGTCTTCCATTTTGCGCTGTTCATAGCTAAACAAGCCCCATGCTCCTCACCTCCGCCAACATAGCCGAGCCGAGCCCGATCAAGGCCAAATCCGGCCTAACAGGTATCTTCAAACGCCCGCAAACCGCACCAGTGATGATCACCGCGCAGGGCCTCGCGGGCGACGCAATAATCGACCGCGCCAACCATGGCAGCCCCGAGCAGGCGGTCTATCTTTACGGCCAGCTTGACTATGACTGGTGGGAAGTGGAGCTGGGTCAGCCCCTGCCGTCCGGCACATTTGGCGAAAACCTGACCATTGCCGGGATCAGCAGCGCTGACATGTGCATCGGTGACCAGATCGAGATCGGTCCGGTGCTGCTAGAGCTGACTTGGCCGCGGATTCCTTGTGTCACGCTGGCCGCGCGGATGGCTGACACAGGCTTTGTCCGTCGGTTTCATCGCGCCCAGCGCCCCGGCGCCTATGCGCGGGTGTTGCGTAGCGGCGCGGTGCAGGCGGGCATGGCGGTGCAGCACAGGCGCATTAGCCGCGATGCGCTCCCGCTTTTGAGCCATTTCCCCAAAATCGGCCCCTAGATATCGGCTTTCAACTGGCATGTTATCGCTTAACGTCTGGAAAATCAGGCATATGGCTCCATCTGGTAGGGTGTAACCCACCGCTGCAAACAGTTAGGATCGGCCCTATGAAGAATATCAAACGCATATTGGCACTGCTGGCATTTTCGCTGTTCGCCGCCCCGGTTCAGGCGCAAGAGCTGTCGTTGGCGCAAATCTCGGCCTATCTCAACCAGTTGACCACCGCGACGGGCGGGTTCACCCAGATCAACGGTGATGGCACGATCTCAACCGGTACGATCTATATCAAACGCCCGGGCCGGGTGCGGTTTGACTATGCGCCGCCTGAACAGTCGCTGGTGATCGCGGGCGGTGGCTCTGTGGCGATATTTGATGGCCGCTCAAATGCTGGTCCGCAGCGCTATCCGCTCAGCCAAACGCCGCTGTCTATCATCCTTGCCCGCAATGTTGACCTGACGCGCGCGCGCATGGTCACCGGCCATGTGTCGGATGGGACCAGCACGACGGTAACAGCCCAAGACCCCGATCACCCAGAATACGGCTCGATCCAGATGGTCTATACGGCCAACCCGATTGAGCTGCGCCAATGGATTGTGACCGACGAGGTTGGCGGGCAAACCGTGGTCATCTTGAATGATTTGGAGACCGGTATGACCATTCGCGATGTGTTGTTTAACATCAGCGCGGCTGAGCGGGCTTGGGGCGGCTAGGCCAGCTGCGGCAATAAAACACTAGCGGTCGCCTGGCTTGTGGCCCAAGTTTGCACGGTAACGGCGGTCTTTGGAATGCTCTGTACAGCAATGTAGAGAGCGGGGCGGGGTATCCCCGTCTGAGACGATGAGCTACGCAAACACGGCAATAACGACGCTGGGCGCTGCCCAGAATAGTTGTTGCAAGGCGAAGGTGAGCAAAGATCGTTCGTTACACTGGCATAAAGAGCAAAGCGGGACTTGCGCGCAACTTGGCAGCCAGCCTTTCGGCAACGCAGTGGCAGGCTCATGCGCTTGAACGGGTGTTTCGCAGTCGTTTGCCTACGCCTTTGGCCCAGTATGCGGCTGAGTTCAGCGCGGGCTTGATCGCCGCATTGCCCAGCGCTTATGCGCCTGAGCCCGCGGCCGTGGCGGCAGTACTCGTGCATCTGACAAGCTTTGAACAAGTCACCGCATGGGCTGTTAAAAACGGCCACTGGCCTGTGCCTGACCTACGCGAAACCCAGTTTTTGCCGATCGCCGCCTTTGCTGATCTGTCTGTGCCAAAGCTGGCCACTATGGCGCAACTGGGCGATTGGCTGGGCTTGTCGCAAGAGCGGCTGGCCTATTTGGCTGACACACAAGCCCGGCATGAGGAGCACGGCGAGACGGCGATAAACCACTACCACTATGTGTTGCAGCGCAAAAAAGGCCCCGGATTGCGGCTGATTGAGGCGCCCAAGCAGCGGCTGAAGGCGGCGCAACATCAGATTTTGCGCCAGATGCTTGACCCGCTGCCGGTGCATGACGATGCCTACGGTTTTGTCCGTGGCCGCAGCTGCCAAGCGCATGCGGCCCGGCATGCGGGCACCCAGATGGTGGTCAGCTTTGATATGCGGCAGTTCTTTCCGTCTATCAGCGCCGGGCGGGTGTTTGGCCTGTTTCGCTGTTTGGGCTATCCGAGCGCTGTTGCGCATCATCTGACTGGGCTATGCACCAGCGCCACGCCGCCGCGAATATTGCAACGCCTGCCCTACGCCGACCGGGTGGTTTACCGCGCAGCCCATCTGCCGCAAGGCGCGCCCAGCTCACCGGCATTGGCCTACCATGTCGCGTTTCGGCTTGACCGGCGGCTTTCGGCTCTGGCGGACAGTCTAGACGCAACCTATGGCCGCTACGCTGATGATCTGAGCTTTTCGGGCGACAGGCGCATCACCGAGCCGCTCATGCGGCTGGTGCCGCAGATATTGCGCGAAGAGGGTTTTTGCCTCAACCCGTCTAAAACCCGGGCCATGCCGCAAACCGCGCGCCAAAGCGTGACCGGGATTGTGGTGAACCAGCATCTCAACATTGCCCGCGGTCAGTATGATCGGCTCAAGGCGGTGGTGCATGCCTGCGGCAAACCCGATGACAGTCGCTTGGCTGACCCGGTGTTTCGCGGCCGGCTCGAAGGGCAGATCGGCTGGGTCGCCTCGCTCAACCGCGCGCGGGGCGCTAAGCTGCAAGCCTTGTTTAACACGGCTCTGGATGGGGCGCTGGGCGGCTAAAGCCTGCGGCAGGCCCGCAGCTGCGCCTCATACATATTGGCCCGCGCCGCCAACTCAGCGGCAATGGTCACAAGCCAGCCTTTGGAGCGGTAGCTGCCACGGGCATAGCCGGTGCGGCCCTCATGGTAAGCCAGATATTGGTTGCGGGTGTCGGAGAGTGGGATGCCCAGCTCTTCGGTGGTCTGGCTCATATACCAGCCCATAAAGTCGGTCGCATCGCGGATATTGTCGCGCCGCGCGCCAGAGCCGCCCTCGGCGCGCTGATACTCTGCCCATGTCGCATCAAGCGCTTGGGCATAGCCGTAGGCCGATGATTGCCGCCCTATGGGAATGACGCCCAGCGCATATTGATGCGGGGTGCGGGCATTGCCGATAAACTTGCTCTCTTGGTAAATAATCGCCATCTGCACGGGCACCGGCACGCCCCATTGGCGCTCGGCCGCACGAAAGGCACGCAGGTAGCTGCCATGCTGCGCTACGATCGCGCAGGCATCATCAATGCCACGCGGAGATTGGAAGTTCCGACTGCCGCAGCCAGCCACCAAAGCCAGCAATGCCAACGCACGAAGAAGTCTGTTCATCTGCCACTCGCTCGTAATGTTTTTATCTTTTGCGGTCACTGTACCGCACCGAGCTGAACTGGAAATAACTTTGGTAAACCACCGGCTTCAATTCGCCGGGAGGGGCGGCGATACGAGCCGAGAATCAGGGTTTAATATGTAGTTGCTTGGGCTTATCAGGGCGGGCGGCAACAATGATCGTTCCTAGACCGCATAAAGACTGTGCAAAAAACGGGTACAGTCTGTTTCTGTTAAAATATGCATGCAGGCGTAGACTCATGCCCTTGTGGGCGCGTAAGACATATATCGGAGACTATGCGATAATGATAAGAACACGCGCCAAATACCACCTGGGACAAGTTGTCCGCCACCGGAAACATCCGTTTCGCGGCGTGGTTTTTGATGTGGACGCTATGTTTTCGAATTCTGACGCGTGGTATGAGGCGATCCCTGAAGATAGCCGGCCGCAAAAAGACCAGCCATTTTATCATCTGTTGGCAGAGAATGACCAAAGTTATTACGTCGCCTATGTCTCAGAGCAAAACCTGATCGCCGACTATTCTGGCGAGCCGGTTGACCACCCCGATCTTGATGAGCTGTTTGGGCCGTTTGAAGACGGGTCTTATCCGTTGCAGGTGCAGTTAAACTAAGGCTGGTTTGCTGAAGAGGTTTTGTACCTCTTTGGTTTGACGTATTTTTTCTAGATTCAAGTGTGCCCGGCCCGTTCGAACCGTGACGTTTGGTCCACGTTGGAAAGAGGAAATGATTGTGCGGGGCCCGGTGGCCACTTCATGCTCGAATTCTGTTTTTCGGGTGCGGCATATCTGCCAACTGAAAAAGTCTGGCTGCAATAGAGCCCCGAATGGGCAAAGCACCTTTGGCCTGCTTTCAAACATGAGCTTAAAATTCGGTGTTCGAAGACCCAATGCAATTTTTGTTGACGAGACCGCGCGTGTCGTGCCGTTTATCGCATCATATATGCAGCCCCGACCAGAACCCCGTTTGAAGTTTTGGTTCAAAGACACAGCGAAGGCTTTGCGTGATGCTCGGCCGAGCAAACCGCGCCCCAAATAATTTTATACGAAAGGTCCAGCATGCGCTTCAACCATATCGGTATCCCGACCACTTCAGCCTTTGACGGCGAGATCCCGCTGCCCAAGCTGGGCATGACCGTCAGCGACCACAAGAACAACCCGTTTGGCATTCAGTGGCAGCGCTATGATGCTGACGCGCCCTATCCCGACCTCGTCAAAACCGTCGCACATGTGGCGTTTGAGGTCGATGATCTGGCGGCGGCACTTGAGGGGCAGAAGGTTATCATTCAGGCAAATGCGCCGATCCCGGGACTGGTGGTCGCGTTTATAGAGGTCAACGGCGTGCCGATTGAGCTGATGGAGATCGACCGCGACATCTGCGAAGAAGACATCTAGCAGCCCAGTATTTAATAGCCCAAAGCGATCCCATCCTTGCGCGGGTCAGAACCCGCTACCAGCAGTCCGTTTTGCCCGACCATTATCGCTTGCCCCCCGCCAAGCGCGGTTTGCGGGATGATCACTTCATGGCCCATATCGCTCAATTGCTGGCGCACGTCGTCGCTATAGCCGCGCTCGACCTGCATTAGCCCGAGGTCGGTAAAGCTACGCGGGGCGTCTAGGGCGGCCTGCGGGCCCATGTCAAAATCGGTGAGGTTGCTGACAAAGCGGGCATGGCCGGTTGGCTGATATGCGCCGCCCATAACGCCGAACGC
>JAESRD010000283.1 GCA_016764835.1 Paracoccaceae bacterium
ATAAGATTGGAACACCATGGCAATGCCGCGCTGCGCAGGCGGTACATGGTTGACGACTTGGCCGTCAATTTGCAGCTCGCCCTCAGTTATGCTCTCAAGCCCGGCAATCATACGCAGCAATGTCGATTTACCACAGCCCGACGGGCCGACGAATACAATCAATTCACCGGTGGTGATATCAAGATTGATGTCCTTGAGAACCTCAACCGTGCCACCATAGGTTTTGCCGATGTTGGTGAGTTTCAGATCAGCCATTGCCATCTCCCTGTTCAATACTTTGTTCAATTCTGCGGGCGATACAAGCTTGCCATGGCGCAAGCTGCACATTCCCGTGACTATTCGTTTTTGCGTTATTCGCTTCAGTTTCAATCCAAGTCCAACTGCCCGCCGGAAGCGTCAGCGCGGCGGTGTTGGCCGACAGATTGAAACCGCAAAACAGCTCTTGATCACCCTGCTTGCGGGTAAAACTCAGCACATCGCCGCTGGCGCTTTGCCCGGTTAATGATCCTTTGATCAGCGCAGGCAATCCGGCCCGCAGCTTGATCATGCGCCGGTAATGATGCACCAGCGCTGTGGGGTCTGCCGCCTGCGCCTTGGCGCTGCGAGGCAAATGTTCGGGGGCGACCGGCAGCCAAGGTTTGGCGCCGGAAAAGCCGCCATTCATGTTTGAGCTTTCCCACGCTATCGGAGTGCGACAGCCATCGCGGCCCTTAAAGTCTGGCCAAAACTCTATGCCATATGGGTCTTGCAGGTCTTCAAATTTCAGTGCGGCCTCCGACAGACTAAACTCTTCGCCCTGATAAAGACAGACCGAACCACGCAGACAAAGCAGCAATGTGGCGTAGGCGCGCGCGGCGGCGTCGTCCAATCCCCAACGGCTATAATGGCGCATGACATCATGGTTGGAATAGGCCCAGCAGGCCCAGCTATCGGGGGCAAAACGTGCAAGTTTATCAAGCAGATCAACCGCGTTTTGGGCCGTCAGCCGCGCCGGTTGCAGCAGGTCAAACGCGTAACACATCTGAACCTTGTCACCGCCGCTGGTATATTCGGCCATGATCTCAAGTCCGCGCTGCGCATCGCCAACCTCGCCCACAGCCGCCGCACCATAAGGTTCCATCAAGGCGCGAAATTTCTTAAGAAATTCAAGTGTTTCCGGTTGGTTCTTCGAGTAGATATGCTCTTGCCAATTATACGGGTTTACCGCAGGCGCTATCGAGTTGTTTCGATCTTCTGGTTTTAGCGCAGGATTGTCGCGTAACTCTTTGTCAGCAAAGTAGAAATTGATTGTATCGAGCCTGAAACCATCAACCCCGCGCCGCAGCCAAAACTCTTCGACATCCAACAGCGCTGTTTGCACATCTTGGTTATGCAGGTTCAGATCTGGCTGGCTGGGCAGGAAGTTATGCAGATAGTATTGCATGCGCCCGCCATGCCAGTGCCAAGCCGAGCCGCCAAAGACCGAGAGCCAATTATTCGGCGGTGTGCCGTCAGGCTTGGCGTCGGCCCACACATACCAATCGGCATATTTGTTGTCAGCGCTTTGCTGGCTTTGTTGAAACCAAGGATGCTCGTTTGATGAATGGCTGAGCACGAGGTCAATCATCACCCGCAGGCCCAAATCATGGGCCCGCTTGATCACCGCATCAAAGTCAGCCAAGGTACCAAACATTGGATCAACATCGCAATAGTTCGACACATCATAGCCAAAGTCTTGCATTGGCGAGGCGAAGAACGGGCTGATCCAAATTGCATCAACCCCGAGCGAGGCAATATGCGGCAGACGGGTGACGATGCCTGCCAGATCACCAATGCCATCATCATTGCTGTCTTGAAAGCTGCGCGGGTAGATTTGGTAAATCACCGCCCCGCGCCACCAGTCAGCGTCAACGCCTGTGTCCAGTTGAAGTTTGCTCATCTGGGTCATTTCACCGACCCAGCCAACAACCCGCGCACGAGGTACTTTTGCATGACAAAGAACACCACCAGCGGCACGGCGATAGAGACAAAGGCCGCTGTGGCCAAGATCTCCCAATTGCCGCCTCTGGTGCCAAGTAGCTCGACGATTTGCTTGGTCATCACCGTGGTCTCGCCGCTACTGTCAATCAGGAACACCAAGGCCACCAGCAGGTCATTCCATGTCCAGAGGAACTGGAAGATGGCGAAGGAGGCCAGAGCCGGGAAGCTGAGCGGCAGGATGATTTTCATGAAGATCTGAAAATCTGACGCACCATCAACTTTGGCATTCTCAATAATATCGCGCGGTAGCCCGACCATATAATTGCGCAGCAAGTAGATCGCCATGGGCAGGCCAAAGCCGGTATGCGCAAGCCATACCCCCAAATACCCTTTGCCAATGCCAACTTGATTATGCAGCTTTAACAGCGGGATAAGCGCCAGTTGCAAGGGCACGACCAAGAGCGCCACGACCGCCGCGATCAGCAAAGCCCGCCCGGGAAACTCCATCCAAGCCAGCGCATAGGCAGCAAAGGCAGCCACGAGGATCGGGATGATGGTCGCCGGGATTGTCACCGTTAGCGTGTTGAAGAACGCTTTGCCCATACCTTCATTATTGTCAGGGTCGAACAACATGGCGCGGTAATTGTCGAAGGTAAATTCTGGCGGTGCCGTGATCGTGGCAAACACCCGCTGGCCCCGGCCTGACATCTGATCTTCAGTGCCAGTCCATGTGTAGTTGCCAGCCGCATCAACAGTGATCGTCTCACCGTCGCCCAGATCTGCCGTGTCACCGGCCACGTAAGTGTCGATCTCGCGCGACGAGGTGCCCCAAACGCCGATCTCGCTGGTCGAGCCATCGTCAAACAACCGGCCTTCTACATAGTAGAGACCGTCGCGCTCAATACGAAAATCGTCAGGGTCTGCGGTGCGCAAAGTTACGTTTTGTACCGAGGAGAACATAGAGTTCCACCAGCCGCTGGTTGATATCTGGTCTGTGGTCCGAAAGGACGAGACCAGCAGACCAACCGTTGGGAAGACCCAGAGGGCGACCAAGGCCAGAACACTCAGATGAACCGCCCATGTCAGGCTAGATTTTGTTCCTGCAATATTGTCCATCACTGCATCTCCTTGCGGGCATTATAAATGTTCCAGATCAGAATTGGCGTCACCAGCAGCATGATAATCATCGCCGCGGCTGAGCCTACGCCCCAATCATTGGCGCGGAACAACTCGTCATACATGAAGTTGGCCAGCACTTGGGTTTCCCATTGGCCGTTGGTCATTGCAAACACGATGTCAAAAACCTTGAGCACGATGATTGTCACCGTGGTCCAGACCACAACGATCGTGCTCATGATCTGCGGCACCTTGATCTTGAAGAAGACCTGCATTGGCCCGGCGCCGTCAATGATCGCCGCTTCAATGGTCTCTTCCGGAATACCGCGCAAAGCGGCCGAGAGGATAACCATGGCAAAGCCAGTTTGGATCCAGATCAGAACGATCATCAGGAAGATGGAGTTCCAGAAGGGCAATGTCAGCCATGTTTGCGGGGTGCCGTAATTAAACGTCGCCGTCGTCAGACTGTAGAGCCCGCTGAGGCAAGACCAGACCAGCCAAGCGCAGACCAGCATGACCAGGCCACGCAGCAGCTTGGTCCAGGTCGCGCCGTGGTTTATCTTTTGGTACGAATACCAGCCAACAAAGATGGCGAGGGCGCCGACGGATAACAGCAACAAGCCCGGAATGATACGCAGCAACAGCACCGAGCCAACGCCGCCGTCAAACCGCAGCCAGAGCGCGTTGAGCACACCAATCTGCTCTTGGTCAATTGGCCGTGTGTCATAGATCAGCTTAAAGATCACCGCCGCACCAACGAATGAAATCGCCATCGGCATAAAAATCAGTGATTTAGCGAAGTTACCCCAAGAAATTCGATCTGTCAGCTGCGCGGCAAGCAGGCCAAAGGCCGTCGCACCTGCGGGGACCACAACCAGCCACATCATGTTGTTACGCATGGCTTCCCAGAACTTCTTTTCAGCAAACATTTGCCGGTAATTATCAAGGCCTACAAACTGTGAGCCACCGCCCGGCAGACGCTCTGTCAATGACAGTCGCAGCGTTTCAAAAACCGGATAGGCAAGGTAAATGCCAAGAGCCAAAATAGCCGGAAACAGGAACAGCCAAGGCCGAATGATATTCGCCCGGTTAATGTTGCGCCCGGCATTTTTGCCTGTGGGCGGACATAATACTTTGTCGAGAAAGACATTTGAAAAGTAGAAGTAGCTAATACAGCCGCCAACACCGATGACTATTGTAAGCAAACCTTGAAGTGCAGGATGCATTCTGTCCCCCTTTAGGGCACACTGGCCCCTTGGCCCCCCGAAGGGCGCGCTGGCCCCAAGGCCGCAAAAATGTGTGAACTCAATGAGTTGAAGGTGGCCGCGCTGCCGCAGCCACCCTCGGGAGGTTTACTTCAAAGCGTCCCATGACGCTTGGATGTCTGCCGCAACTTCTGCTGCATCTGCACCGCCAGCATAATCAACCATGCCGGTCCAGAACGAGCCTGCGCCCACGCCGCCGGGCATCAGATCAGATGCGTCAAAGCGGAATGTTGTGGCCCCAAGAAGCACGTCGCCAAGGCCGCGCAATGTGTCATTGCCGTAGAGCGCGGTGTTTACGCCGTTATGTGGTGTCAGGAAGCCTTGCTGTGCCATCCAGATTTCATGCGCGATTGGAGTTTGTAGGAACTCCAGTAATGCACGTGCGCCCGGGCTATCGCCTGTGATGGCGAAGAGCGTGCCAGCGCCGAGAACTGGTGAGCCAAGATCGGCTGCAGCATAGGATGGGAAGTAGAAGAAATCAGCGTCTTCGCCAACAACCGTGCCTTCAGGGAAGAAGGCTGGGATGAAGCTCGCCTGGTGATGCATGTAGCATTGTGGCGGGCTGGTGAAGATACCCTTTGGGCTTTCGCGGAAATCGGTCGAGGCAACTGTGCCTGCGCCACCGGCGACAAAGTCGTCGTTACGGGCGAAATAACCGAACTCTTCGATCGCATTGATAACGCGTGGGTCATCAAACGGGATCTCGTTGGTAACCCATTGGTCATAGACCGACGGCTCAACCGTGCGCAGCATCATGTCTTCAACCCAGTCGGTTGCTGGCCAGCCAGTCGCACCGCCTGAACCCAGACCAATACACCAAGGTGTCGCGCCATCAGCGACGATCTGCTCCGTCAGGATTTTGAGGTCTTCGAGCGATGTTGGCACTTCGTAGCCTGCATCTTCAAAGTTCTCAGGCGAATACCACACAAGCGATTTCACATCGACTTTGTAGAAGAAGCCAAACAGCTCATCGTCGCCGTTTGAGTTGGCATATGTGCCAAGGTCTACCCAAGATTGGCCAGCTGCGTAGTTCTCACGCACCCAGTCGCCAGTGCCTTCGGCCAATGGCGCAAGAAAGCCACGACGTGCAAGGTCAGCCGCAAGGCCGGGCTGCGGGAAGACGGCGACATTTGCGCAGAACCGGCTTCGGTATCAATAACGATCTGCTGCTCAAAGCTGTCGGACCCCGTGTAGCGGATGTCAACATTTGCCGCTTCGCCGAAATATTCCAGCACGCTTTCAACAAGCTCTTGGTCAGCACCAAGCCATGGGCCGAAAACCGTAACCTGCACGCCGCCGAGATCGTTTGCAGCGGCAAACGCATCGTAGCTTGCCCAGTTGAAGTCGCCCTCGCCCGGCGCAAATACCAAGTCAGCATGCGCAGCACTTGCGCTCAGCGTTACAATGGCTGTTGTCGCCAAAGCTGAAGCTATCCGTGTCATTCTCATGAATTTCTCTCCCTAGTTGCGCAAAAGGCGCAAAACGTTACCAAAGCAACCTTCAAACCTTTTCAAAGCGCTTTGAATGCCGGGATATTTAGCGGATATTTACCAAATGTCAATGGCAGACCTTAGCATAGAGGCAAAACACCTGTGCGACCGCAGCATTTCTTTCAAATACAACCCCTTTGACGTTAGCCTCTGCTAGCGCTAAACTAACACCATAATTTAAAGCGCTTTGGATGGTCGTGACCCGATGAACCTTAAAGAACTGTCTAAGAAATTGGGCCTTAGCCAAACCACGGTTAGCCGGGCGCTCAACGGCTATCCGGAAGTAAATAAGGAAACCCGCGACCGGGTGCTCATTGCTGCAGAGCAGCATAATTACCGCGCCAACACCCGAGCGAAGAGCCTGGCCACCGGCAAATCAATGTCGATCGGCCATGTTATTCCAATGGCGACCAAGCACGAAATGATGAACCCGGTATTTGCTGACTTTATTGCCGGCGCTGGCGAAACCTATGCCCGAGCTGGCTATGAGATGGTGATCTCGGTTGTTGATGACGTCAACGAAGAGCGGGTTTACCGGGCGTTCAAATCACGCGGCACGGTTGACGGTGTTATATTGCACGGGCCCAAGCTCAATGATGCGCGTCTGACCCTGCTAGACGAAATCGGCTTGCCCTATGCTGTTCATGGCCGGGCAACGGGCTATGCGCACGACTATTGCTGGCTTGATGTTAACAACCGTTCCGCTTTTCGCCGTGCCACCGACTTCTTGCTTGATCTCGGCCACCGCCGCATTGCGCTGATCAACGGGTTGGAATTTATGGACTTCGCCGTACGGCGACGGTCTGGTTTTAGCGATGCGTTGCAGGCGCGCGGCATCGGCATCGCCCCCGAATTGATGCGCTCAGATGAGATGACTGAAGCTTTTGGCTATGAATGCATGCATCAGATGTTGCAACATGATGATCCGCCAACGGCTGTCTTGGTCTCGTCAATGATCTGCGCGTTAGGTGTGCGCCGGGCCATCGAAGAGACAGGACGGGTCATGGGCCGCGATATTTCAGTCATCACCCATGACGACGCGCTGTCATATCTGCAAAATGGCGGCACGATCCCGATTTTTACCGCGACCCGCTCCTCCGTGCGCGACGCCGGGCGCCAACTTGCGCAAATGTTGCTCAACCAAATATCGGAGCCTTTTGCCCCGCTTAAAACAGTATTGCTCGATGCCGAGCTGATAGCGGGCAGTTCCACTGGCCCTGCCCCGACCATTATCTAAACATCAATTTTGATCATGCCAAACGCCGCTGACAAACCTAAAAGGACGATGTAATGAACTTTTCCCGTGCCGACTTTCCGGCAGGTTTTACCTTTGGCGCCGCCACCGCCGCCTATCAGATTGAAGGCTCATCCTTTGGCGGTGCGGGCTCTTGCCACTGGGACACGTTTGCAGCAACGCCGGGCAATGTGGTCCGGGCAGAGAATGGCGCAACAGCTTGTGATCATTATCACCGTTACGAAGAAGATCTTGATCTGATGCAGGATGCGGGCCTTGACGGCTACCGGTTTTCAACTTCATGGGCGCGGGTCATGCCCGAGGGTAAGGGCGCGGTTAACCAAGCCGGGCTCGACTTTTACGACCGCTTGGTCGATGCAATGCTGGCCCGCAATCTCAAGCCGTATCTAACACTGTATCACTGGGAAATGCCTTCGGCTCTGGCCGATCTTGGCGGCTGGATGAACCGCGATATTGCCGGCTGGTTTGCGGATTATACCGAAGTGATATCCGCCCGGCTTGGCGACCGTATTCATGCGACGGCATCGATAAATGAGCCGTGGTGCGTCGCATATTTGTCGCATTTCCTGGGCCATCATGCACCGGGCCTGCGCGACATTCGCGCCACTGCTCGTGCTATGCACCATGTGCTGCTGGCTCACGGTGCGTCCGTTGAGCGGCTGCGCGGCATGGGCCAAGAAAACCTCGGTATCGTGCTCAATTTTGACCGCTCTGTACCCGCGACCGACAGCGCCGCAGATGCCGCCGCCGCCGCCCGCCAAGACGCGATCTTTAACCGGTGGTTCATTGAGGGCATCACCAAAGGCAGCTACCCGCAAGAAGCCCTCGACGGTTTTGGCCCGCATATGCCAAAGGGTTGGCAAGATGACATGGCACTGATCAGCCAAAAGCTCGACTGGCTCGGGGTTAACTACTACACCCGCAACCATATTGCCGCCGATGAGACCGCCGCTTGGCCGTCGCTCAAGACTATCGATGGCCCGCTCGACAAAACCCAGATGGGCTGGGAGATTTTCCCCGAGGGGCTTGAATACTTCCTGACTTGGCTGTCAAAAGAATATGTCGGCGACATGCCGATATTCGTGACCGAAAACGGCATGGCTTGGGATGACAAAGTTGAGAACGGTGGGGTCTACGATCCTGAGCGGCTAAAATTTGTCGCCGACCATCTTGAAGCAATTCGCCGTGCCGCTGATAACGGTGCTAATATGCAGGGGTTTTTCTACTGGTCCCTGCTCGACAATTACGAATGGGCCTTTGGCTATGAGAAGCGTTTCGGCATGGTTCATGTCGATTTTGACACCCTTGTCAGGACGCCTAAAGCCTCATTCCTCGCCTTTAAAGCTGCACTCGCCCGTTAGGAACCGCAATGGCTCATCCAGTTGATACCTATAGTCTTGTCGCTGATATCGGCGGCACGAATACCCGTGTCGCCCTTGCAGAAGGACGCGAAATCGTCCCAGGCACAATCCGGCGCTACGAAAATGCTAAGTTTCCCGGTTTGGAAACCGTGCTGCGGCGCTATATTGAAGAAGAAAATGACGTAGACCCGATTGCGGCCTGCGTCGCCGTTGCAGGACCAGTGCGCGACGGGCGTGCGACCATGACCAATCTTAATTGGTCTATTGATCGCGGCGTATTAAAGCGCGCGACCAAAGCCGAAACAGTTTCTATTCTCAACGACTTGCAGGCCCAAGGTCATGCGCTTGGTCATATTGAAGAAAAGAACCTGCGCACCATTTTACCGTTTCAAAATGCATCGCCAAATGCGGCGCGATTGGTGATTGGTGTCGGCACTGGCTTTAACGCTGCGCAAGTTTTTGAAGCTGAATCCGGGCGTCTGGTGCCTCCATCAGAATCAGGCCATGTCAATCTGCCTGTGCAGACCGATGCCGATATGCGGCTGTGCAATTACGTGGCCACGGCGCACGGGTTTCCGGCGGTAGAAGATGTGCTTTCAGGCCGCGGATTGGAACGCATTTATTCTTGGCTGGGTAATGAGGCCAAAGAGCCGGCGGAATCTTCGGCCAAAGACATTATGGCCGCTTGCGCCAATGGCAGTGACCCGCGCGCGGTAGAAACGGCAAAGGTATTTGTGCGAATGTTGGGGATTGTTACCGGCAATCTCGCCCTCATCCAACTGCCTTTCGGCGGGGTCTTTTTTGTTGGTGGCGTGGCCCGCGCAATCGCGCCATATTTGGCCGATTTTGGTTTTGCTGAGGCTTTTCGCGACAAGGGCCGCTTTGCTGGCTTTATGGGTAATTTTGGCGTGGCCGTGATTGAGGATGATTATGCAGCGCTGACAGGATCTGCGGCTCATCTCCACAGCATGCTCGAACAGCAGGGTACCTCTTAGAGGAAAAACACTGCAACAACAGCCTCTTAGAGCAGCTGTTGTTGCACTGTTGTTGCCAGCTCGGTAAGTGAAAACGGTTTGGCCAAGAATACCGAATTGGGGATCAGGGACTGATTTTCGGAAAATGCGTCTTCGGCATAGCCGGAGACAAAGACGACGCGGGTATTGGGCCGGTCTGCCAATGCTTCGCGTACCCAAGTCGGGCCGTCTTTACCGGGCATAATCACATCAGTGACGAATATATCAACGGACAGCTCCGGATCTGACAATAGCTCTAGCGCGGATTCTGCACTGTCAGCTTCAAGCACCGTATAGCCGCCCAACCGCAATGCCCGCCCGGCAAAAGCCCGGACCGGCGCTTCGTCTTCCACCAGCAACACAACGCCGTCGGTGCGTTTCGCTGGCAGTGCTGGTTTGGTTTCGACCACCGGCGCAGGCACAGCCTCGCCCGACTCGTCGCTTGGTAGATAGATGCTAAAGCAGGTGCCAACACCGACCGTGCTGTCGAGAAAAATATAGCCGCCCGACTGTTTGACGATGCCGTAGGCGGTAGACAGGCCAAGCCCGGTGCCCTCGCCCTGACGCTTGGTCGTATAGAACGGCTCAAAGACTTTGCGGGCGATATCGGGTGGAATACCGGTGCCGTCATCATTGACCTTGATCAGCACATAGCGGCCAGAGGGCACGGTGGCCCTGTCACGCTCGAGCGGCGCTTTGAGCAAAACATTCTCTGTTGAAACTTTAATCTCGCCGCCTTCCGGCATGGCGTCCCGCGCATTGACCACAAGGTTCATAATCACCTGATCAAGCTGGCGTTTATCAGCCCGCACGGCATCAAGATCCGGGTCATGTGTCAGCGTCAGCGTGACCTTTTCGCCGACCAGCCGGTTGAGCAGATGCGCCAGCTCAGACAACGTATCACGCAGGTCAAACAGCTCAGGCATCAGGTTTTGTTTGCGTGAGAAGGCCAGCAATTGGCGCACCAAGGCCGCGGCGCGGCTCGAGTTCTGGCTGATCTGTGTCAGGTCGGCAAAGTCATTATCACCTTGGTCGTGGCGCATGAGCAACAGGTCGCAATGCCCTGATATTGCTGTAAGAAGGTTATTAAAGTCATGCGCAACACCGCCCGTTAGCTGGCCGATTGCATGCATCTTTTGGCTTTGCACGAATTGCGCCTCAAGTGAGCGCAGCTCGGTCACATCGCTCAGCACGGCAATAATATGTTGGTCTTCACCTTCGCCCGCCAGCTTGAGCCAAACCTGCAAGAAAGTGTCTTGATGGCCACCGGCACCTTGCAAAAACTCTGGCTTGTTAGAGCCACGCCCGGCGGCAATATCAGTCAGCCAGTCGATTACCGGACGGCCAAGCCCTTCGACCAGATCAGAGAACCGGGTATCAGGGCCAATTGGCATTGGCAGCAGCGCCCGCGCCTCTCTGGTCGAGGCCAGAACCTCGCCTGTACGGGAGACTTTCAGCAGCGGAACGGGCAGATCCTCGATCGCATCCCAGCCGCTGCCACGCAGGCGCGGCTCGGCGGCATCGGCTGGCAAAAGGTATATCTCTTTGCGCCCGCCAGAGCCGGTCACCTCGGCCACCAAGCAGCTGACAGTGCCGTTAATCGCCTCAACTTCATGCGTGCGGCCAGAAACCAGCGGCAGGTCAAGGAACACCTTATCGAGCGAGCGCGAGCGCCCGCCGGTGAGCTTGCGAAAGGCCTCATTCATATAAAGGATTGTGCCGGTTGGCCCGGCGGTCAACATGGGCAGGCTCAGCGCATCAGCACTGCGCCCGTTGCCCGCCCGGCCAGACAGGTCTTCGACCCGCCAAACATAAGTGTCTTCGCCAATATGGTTGACCGATACGCGCATATGGCCGCGCCGTGTCACCAGCTCTTCGCGTGCGCCGCCGAGCACGGTGGCCCGTTCTTGCAAACGGTTGATCATCGCCGCCGGGCTGGCCAGCACATCGGCAAAAGCATAGGCCAAAGTGGCTTTGCCGTCAGCCGAGACCCGCGCCGCAGCGGCGGCATTGCTCGACAGCACACGGCCCGCGCTGTCGGCGGTTATGCAAGTGGTGGAATCACCTTCAAAAAGATCATTGAGTGCTTTGATAACCATTTGGCGGCGCCACGCTTCTAGCAATCGTGCGCCCGCGAGGAAGGCCGAAGCCGCAAAGAGGATTGCGCCAAACAGGCCGAAGCCAAGCGCCATCGGCCCGGCCGGCAGGCTGGCACCATAGCCCAGCGAGGCGACCGCAATCAAAAGAGCAATAGCACCCGGGCCTGCACTGCGCGGCGCGCGTGCGCTAGGCGGAGAATGCGGTACTACTTCCGGTTCAACCTGCGTCACCTTCAACCCATCCTTTTGATTCGCCCCCGTCACAATCGACCGCAAAAGGCTTAAGAGCGTGTGAACACTGGCGCAAACCCTAGTATATTCGCGTGATATTGCAACCTTTGGTTGCTATGTGCCGCGCTGAATAACGGCCAGATAGAAACCGTCACCTTCCGAGCCAGGAACAAGCCGCATCTCATCTTTGCACTGCCAGCTAGGATTGGCCGCCAGAAAGGCCGCGATCTGCGCGGTGTTTTCGCCGGCCAAGAGCGAACAGGTCGCATAGGCCAGCCAGCCGCCGGGGCGCACCAATTGTGCTGCGTCTTGAAGAATGCTCTGTTGTAGCGCTTTTAGCTCAGCCAGTCGCTCCGGCGTCAGCCGCCATTTGGCATCAGGCGCACGCCGCCATGTGCCACTGCCCGAACAGGGCGCATCGACCAGCACCAGATCACATTTTGGTGAGCTTTCAATATGCTCGGGAGAGATAACCTGAATATCAGCACCTGCACGGCGGGCGCGCTCGGGGAGGTCTTTCATCCGTGACGGGTTGGCATCATGTGCATAAATCTGGCCGCTCCCCTGCATTTCTGCCGCCAAAGCGAGGGTTTTTCCGCCGCCACCAGCGCA